>NZ_BDGM02000006.1:0-130723 GCF_001748485.2 Tepidibacillus sp. HK-1
TGGGATTTTTTTTGTATGCATTCAGTGCGGTTATCGCATAGTTCATCTGCTCCGTCATTTTTTGTACGATATTTTGTTCGTTTAATTGATTATCCTGTGTAAGTAAACCAGTTAATACTTGACCCTCATTGATAAATTCTTGGTGACTTTTAATGATTGTAGCATCTTCTACCTTCTCGTTTAGATTAGTTAACATTTTTACTGATTGGTCGGTTAAAAGAGTGACTAGTTGCTCGCCTGTATTGATCCATTTTGTGAAGCTTTCAGCTGTTTGCTTTGACATATTACCGTTAAAAGCAGGGATCACATACTCTTTTACATAGGCTTCCATACCGCTTTCTGTTAAGATTTCTTTTAACTTATCTGCGTTTTCTTTTCTTATTGCAATCCCCATAAATACCCGGTAAGGTGCGCTATTTGTTACCACACCTACTTTCCCTTTATTCACAAGCGTATTGATCACATTTTGCGCCCCAGTTTGGTCAGAAAATACCCCAGCTTGAATCATATACATGAATTGCTCTGGAACCAATGCAATAGCTCCTTGATTCTGTTCAGGATTATTCACCACAGAAATTTCATTGATCGGAGGGGTAGTAGGGGCCGCATCACCATTCATCATTGGATAAACAAAATATTGAAGGACGATCCAACCAAATAATAACCCAGTTGCAATGGCACTTACTCCTGCTGCAAACGTTTTTAGCCAAAGTAAATTCGAGTGGGAAGAATTTCTTTTTCTCTTTGAACTATTCCTAGGTAGTAGTTGATCATTATACATTTGGCGATTTTCTAATTGTTCATCAATTTCAATATCATATTTAGGTTTCGAATGTTCTTTTTCCAAGATGTTTTCATCTCTTTTTTCACTTTTCTTTTCGCTTTGCTTTTCGTTTTTTATATTTTGATTTAGTAATTCGATAGGTAATAATAGGGGTTCTGTAGGTTCTTTTTTCGATAGGGTGGGTTTTACACTTGGTATCGTTAGTTCCTTTTCCATATTCCAGGTAATCGTTTCCTTATTTCTTTTATCAAGAGGTTTCCATGCTCTTACATTTACTTTTGGTTTGTCCATCCTCAAACACTCCTTGTCCTAATCTCTTAATCCCATATATATGTATTTAGAAGATTAATAGAACATGGAGAACAAAAAAAGTAGAAAGAAATACACGGACAACGCAGCGCGTTGGATTGTACAAACTTATTTTATTGGATTTGTTTTATTTTCAGGTTTGTAAGTTGGGATGGCTGGAAGGTTTGGAATCAAGTCTTTCATCTCAGGGTAAAAATAGGTATATAACGTTAATTCTGCTGTCAGTTTAGTGCTTGCTTCGCTTTCTCCACTTACTTCCCATTTCCAATTGACTAAATCAATCAATCGCTCCGATTCATAAACATCTTGAATAAAAGCTCTCATTCTATCATAATCTCCCTCTAGCTTTAACTGAATTGCTAGAGTTTGCAATCCATTAGTTGGTTGCTCCGAACTTTTAGCTTGATTTGACTGTCTTTGCATTTCATCCATATTAATCGTGAGTATATCGATATCATTCTTGTCTGCTATTTGATTTAAATACAACAAAATCTGAGGTACCCCTTTATTCGCAGGTAAATGGACAGAATAATTAGTAACTTCCTTAGAGATCGGTTGTTTTTTTATTTTGGCTATTTGATCTGATGTCAAGGTGGATAGTTCTTTTTCTTGCTCAATCTCATTTACGATCTGGTCGATTTGTTTATCTAACCGATTCACTTTATAAAAGTAAAAGCTTCCCATCAATACAAAAAAGGCGAAGAGGAGAAGTAATGCTTTTTTACCTTCATTCATTCTTATAATTCCCCTCCTTTATGGCTAAGGATGGAAGATTAAGATCGATTTGAATTGTAATTTGATAAACGTCTATTTCAGGTGGTTGTATCAACGTTTCTGTAGGTTCCTTTGTTATTGTAAGATTGCTTTCAGAAACCAATATGTCTTGGATATACGTTTCCTGTGTCGTTGTTTCCTGTGTGTTAATAAAATTAGCTTCCTTTATCCATTCGATTTGATTTAACCATTGAATATATTGTCCCACTCTTTCTAATGAATGAAAATAACCGATCATCTCTATTTTCCCATTATTTTTCCAGCTCATGCTAATAATATTTCCATCTTTTGGTAATTTTTTGCTAATCTCATCTACTAATGATATCCAATTGATATGAGCCGAATCTAACTGTTTTATGGTTTCTAAATAAAGAGCAGGCAATTGACGTTCTTGCCTCAATTGATTTAATTGATTTGTAGAAGCCTTACGTTCTTTTTTTAGTTGCTCTAATATCTGCGTTTGACTCGTTAACTGGTTAGATTTACTCCAGATTTGTAGCCCTACAAAGGAACTATAGACAATGACAATCAAACCTATTACAACTGCTATCGGCCAAAGAAATTTTTTAGTTGTCGGCACCTGTGGTAATAAATTAATTTCCATGGCCATGTCTCACCTCTTTAAAAAGCATACCAGCAGCCACTTCATATCCCAATAATTGTTCATTAGTCATAGGAACATTGATTTGTTTAGGCTGACAAGTCAACTGATGAACAGTAACATCAATTCGCTCTTGTAAGTATTGGTAGAAACTATCCGTAAAAGGAAGATCAGTAGCAATCCAACATCCTTTCATTCGTTTGTCCCTCTTGTTTAAGGTATATTGGAAGAAATTGATGGCCCGCTCTATTTCATTTCCTAAGTCGAAGACATAGGATTGGTAATTCTCCTTCTTTTGAATTCTTTCCAACAAGGTTTTTGCATCCAAAACTTCTTCAACCGACAAATCAGATAAAAACGATGTAATAACCATGGGAATATGCCGAGTAAACCAAACAATTCCTTCATCTAAGATATGAATATCGATGCCTTCTTTTGTTACATATGACAGAAGGATCGGTTCATCCTTTAGTTGTGGATGTAGCTGTTTAAACAAACGATAAAGGCTTAAGGCTGGAATATCGATGATTTTTGCTTTCAAACGGTTTTCTTGCAGCCCTTCAACCAGTGGATAAATGAGTTGACCTGGTGCAGCTACTAATACGACTTGGGCAGCCAATTCCCCTTCTTCATTCAATATTGGTTCTTTTGTTTTTATTTTTACTAGGTCTATAATCGGTTGTTCAAACGGAAGATGGATAGTACTCCCTATTTCGAATTGTACCATTTGCTTTAAATCTTTTTCTTGCACGTCAGGCAAAGTAAGCTGTCGGACAATAATGAATGAACTTGGAATCACAAGATGTACCGATTTAGCTTTAATCTTATATTGTTTTACTTGAGTTTTTAACAACTCCGTCCATTTCTTTTTATCTAGTATCCCACCTTCATCTACGATGGAATTTTCTATGGAAAATACTTGATGAACGGTAGAGATTTCCCTTTCTATTATCGAAGCTTCTAAAAAACGAATCTTGTGCTCTTCAAATACAATCGATAATAGCCGTTGTTTTTTTGAAAAAATATTTCTCATGTTGATCCTACCTCCTCCCCGTCAAAAACAATATCTTGTTCAAATGATAATAAAATGCTTAATCTACTTTCCAGCTTATAATGCTTAGACCCTTTACCTTGTACCCTTTATTCCAACCATTGTGGTTTCCGTTATCATTGCCTTCATCTTGTATGTTTTCTTTGTCTTTATCTTTTTCCTTCTTTTGTTTGTCAATTTCATCAAGCCACTTATACCAACCATAATGGTTGCCATTTGTCGCGGTGAAATCAAACTCAACAGTGATCTTTGTGGAATAAACTAGATTGCCGTTTGTCGCCGTTCCTGTGGAAATTAAGTGTTCTCCATCTTGAACGACTTGAAACTCTAATTTTATCTTATCTTCAGATAATATCGTATCAGTTAACGGGAATTCAGAGATCGTATCACGGTTTTTAAGTCCTATTTTCTTACCGTTCCCATTCTCATTCCCATTTCCATTATTATTTTTCTCACCATCTACTTCATCTTCTTCTTGTCCAGCAAATAGACCAATAAGATCAATTCCCCTCGCTATCCCTGCCTCTGCAGCGTAATATGCTTGCATTTTTAATTCTTCTTTTAATACATTTTGATGATGTGTAAATAAAACATATAGCAAGCTTGTCCCTAATATACCAATGATCGTTGTGAATAATAGGACCATGATGAGTGCAGAACCATTCTCTTTATTCAATTGATTCTTGATTTGGCACATGGATCTCATCCTTAATTCTTTTTATCATCTACTTGAGAAAAAATGGTTATTTCAATAGGAGCAGATTGATTTTGATTCAGAAATTCTATTGAAAGGTTAACACCTATTCTGTTCCCTTGTATTCTTTTTACAACTTGAAAGGAAGAAACATCTTTCAACAAGGTAAGTTCAGAGTCTTTCATTTTGATTTTTTTCGTAACTTGATCATATTCAATTGAAATGGATGGTTCAATATTTTTTGTAATCGTGACTGATATGGCATTTCCTAAGAAATCTGTCTGAATAGTTATGTCACTAGCATCTCGGACTTGATTGGAAAACCATTGAATAAAAAAAGCGGACTCATCATTTTTAAAAGAGCCTTCATTGATTTCTTTATGACTTTTTAGAAAGTAAAGTTGAACAGAAGAGATCGCCAAAATAATCACACTTAGGATCATAATCACAGCTAATAGTTCAATTAATGTAACCCCTTTTTGATTCCTAAAGTATTTTCTCATCATTTTGGATCCCTTACTTCTGTCATTAAAAAGGTCAAACGTTGATTTGGATCAATATTTTGCCAATAGACACTTACTTTGATTTGATCCAATTTCGATTGATTATTTTTACTTACTTCTACTTGTGTTTTATATGACTCGTCTGTATAAACCCCAGCCATTTTTGAATCGATCTTTGCTTCTTCCATATACTTTTGAGCAAGCGAAATAGCTTTTACTTTTCTTAGATCATCGATGTAGGAGGAATAACTATACCCCAATAGCTGAAAAACAGGAATAATGATGATTGCTAAAATAGTAATGGCAGCAAGTAATTCAATCAGGGTAATCCCCTTTTGATTCTGTATATATTGATTTTTCAAAGGTACTACCTCCTTTTGAATTGTTAATATAACCCAAGATACCACTGCCAGATTTGATTTCCAAGGAAATAAGTAATCATTGTTCCAATAAAAATAAAAGGTCCAAAAGGAATCAATTGCTTTTGTTTTACAACCCCTAATAACATCAGGATTCCACCAATCACGGCACCGATTCCTGTCGACAAAAAGAGTGCCAGCAAGGTGTTTTGCCATCCTAAGACCAAGCCAATGAGGAAGAATAACTTAATATCCCCACCACCCATTCCACCTCGACTTAAAATAGCAATTAGTAAGAGTAACCCTCCACCTAAAACTGCGCCAATCCAATAATTCCAAATCGATAATGGATGAATCCAAAAACGAAGAATCAAAAATAAGGCGATCCCAAAATAAGTAATACGGTTAGGAATCACTTGATACTTAAGATCGCTTAAGGTAGCGGCGATCATGATCATAGCAAAAGGATAAGCGATGATAAGCTCCTTAGAAAAATCAAAAGAAAACTGAATCAAAAAAAATAGAACAAGAGTCAAAAGCTCTCCTAATGGATAAATAGGAGAAATCTTAACCCGACAATATCGACACTTTCCCTTTAACCCGATGTAGCTTAAAACAGGAATTAAATCTAGTACAGATAAACGATGTTGACAAGATGGGCAATGGGAAGGTGGATAAATAATCGATTCATTTTTGGGTATGCGTAAAGCGACTACATTTAAAAATGAGCCGATAAATAAGGTTAAGAGAATATAGATTGTCCAAAATAGTAAATTCATAGAGATCCCTCGATTTTTAAAAAATAGGGAAGTGCCAACTCAGGAAAGTTGGCACCTGAAGATAATTGAGTATAAGTTTATTTTAGTTTGCAGTTACAGTCACTTTTCCATTAGAATCAATTGTAGCACTAAAATTAGTCTTACCTTTTTCTTTTGGTACGGGAACTTCTTTTAAATATCCCTTGTCAACTAATACACTTAATTGAACCGGTTCAGTTTCTGAAGTTGGAGTTGTAATGTCTCCCTTAATAGCTGCCCTTTGAACAGCATCTGCTATAATTGCTATTGATGCTTCGTCAGTATTCTTGCCAGCATCAGAGATCTGATTAACAACTACCGGAACAGCCACTGCTGCAATAATACCTAAGATCACAATAACAGCCAGTAACTCAATTAAAGTAACACCGCGTTGATTCTTTACATGTTTACGTATCATTTCTCTCATGGTTCTCACCTCCCATTTCTCTTTTTATCTTTACATAAAAGTATTAACTTTGTTGTGGCCACTGAGGATCGCACTCTCGGCCACACTAACTCCCAATCAGATTATAAATTCCAAACATCGGCATAATGACAGCCAGTATTATTGTACCGACAATCACCGTTAAAAAAACGATCATCAATGGCTCAATCAATGATTTTAATTGGTCTGTCATCGTTTCTACGTCAGCTTCATAAAAATCCGCCACTTTATTCAACATTTCATCAATCGAACCCGTTTCTTCTCCAATCGCCATCATATGTGTTAATAATGGTGGGAAAAGCGGATTTTTTTTCAAAGGTTCGTGTAAAGGATTGCCTTGGCGCAAATGGTCTCTTGCATCGCGAATTGGTTTTGCAATCGCTTCGTTATTCACCACTTGACTCACCATCGTTAAGGCCTGAAGAATCGGTACGGCACTCGCTAATAAGGTACTAAAGGTTCTTGAAAATCTGGATAAAGCCGATTTTTGCATCAACTTACCAAATACAGGAATTTTTAATTTCGCATAATCTAAATAGTATTTCCATTTCAGGTTTTTACTAACCATATATAAAGAACCAACGATAAGAAGAACAAATCCGATCAGCATATACAACTGATGGATAAAAAAGTTACTGATTCCAATCACAATCCTCGTTGGGAGTGGAAGCTCCGCACCAAAATCGGCATACATATTCACAAACCCTGGTACTACTTTAATTAGTAAAAAGATGGTTACGAGAACGGCAAAGATACTGACCACTGTTGGATAGGTTAAAGCCGATTTTACCTTTTTCCTTGTGTTACTCTCTTTCTCTAAAAAAATGGCAACACCATTTAAAGTTTCATCTAAATTCCCGGAAATTTCCCCTGCTCTTACCATGTTGATGATTAAAACAGGAAAAATTTTAGGGTGGTTGGAAAGTGCTGAAGAGAAGGTTTCTCCATTTCGCACATCTGCTTCAATTTGTCGTAGGATTTTACGAAATTTTTTGTTTTCTGTCTGTTCAGTTAAAACAAATAAGGCATCAATAATTGTAACCCCTGCTTTGATTAAGGTAGCTAACTGTCTAATGAATACTACTAATTCTTCCACTTTGACTATTTTTCCAATTTCAATTTCTCTTTTTAAAGCATTGGTTCTCGATTTTTTAATTTGTAGAATATAGAAGCCTTGATTTTTTAATTCCATAATCGCCATATCTCGTCGATCGCTTTCGATGGTCCCATTGATTCGATTTCCTTTTCGATCAACGACTAGATATTGAAATTGGGCCATCCTTCTCACCTACTTATACATTCCAATTAAGTACTACTTTTTTTGCTATCTCATCATTAATTTTCCCTTGTGCAACTAATTGCTTTAATGCCATATCCATCGTTTGCATACCAAACCCTTTTCCTGTTTGCATCACGGTTTTAATTTGATGAACCTTTTCCGTGCGTATCAGATTGGCTACTGCAGGTGTATTCACCAAAATCTCCATTGCCACCACTCGACCTTTTTCATCAATCGTTGGTATTAGCCTTTGTGAGATGATTCCTACTAAAACCGATGCAAGCTGAATACGAATTTGTGATTGTTGGTAGGCAGGAAATACATCGATGATTCGGTCGATTGTATTCGCTGCATCAGTCGTATGTAAGGTAGCAAAAACCAAATGGCCTGTTTCTGCTGCAGTAATAGCAGTTGAAATGGTTTCTAAATCTCTCATTTCTCCTACTAAAATAACATCTGGGTCTTGACGTAAGGAGGAGCGCAATGCAGTTGCAAAACTAGAAGAATCAACACCGATCTCACGTTGGTCAATTAAACTTCTTCCATGGCGGTGTAAGTATTCGATCGGATCCTCCAACGTAATAATATGCTTATCTTGAGTCTGGTTAATCAGATCGATCATGGATGCTAAAGTTGTTGATTTTCCGCTACCTGTTGGTCCTGTTACCAAGATTAACCCCTGCGGTTTTTCAATAAAGGTTTTCAAGATTGGAGGAGCCCCTAATTCTTCTAAACCAGGAATTTTGGTAGGAATGACGCGCACAGCCAAACTTATTGTCCCTCTTTGTTGATAGGCATTGATTCTAAATCTTGAGATACCAGGGACTCCATAGGAAAAATCTAATTCTCTCTTTTCTAAAAACTCTTGGTATTGGCTTTCTGTTACAATTGATCTTAAAAAATCTACCGTGTCCGTAGGGGTTAACACAGTATCCCCCATCGAAACGAGTTTCCCATGAATGCGAAAGGTAGGTTTTGCCCCTACTGTAATATGTAAATCAGAAGCTTGTCGTTTAAATGCTTCTAGCATTAACTCTTCAATCGAATACATATCGATTCACCTCAATCATTCATCGTCGCCCTCATTACTTCTGAAATCGTAGTTAGCCCCAGGCGTACCTTTTTCAGTCCATCTTCGACCATCGTGACAAAACCCTTTTCTTTAAAATACTCTCTATAGGCTGAATCGGGCTTTTTCTCTACAATCATTTGTTTCATTTGCTCATCTAATTCTAACAATTCATGAATGGCAATTCTACCTCGATATCCAGTACGATTGCATTTAGAACAGCCCCGTCCTTTTAATAGTTTGGGCTTTTCTATATGATATTGATCAAGTAACAATTGTTCCTCAATAGTTGGCCTATATTCTTCTGCACAATCGATACAAACCCTTCTAACTAGCCTTTGGGCAACCACGCCACTTACAGAAGAAGAGATAAGAAAGGGCTCTATTCCCATATCGATTAACCGAGTCATACTTGATACAGCATCATTGGTATGTAATGTACTTAAAACCAGATGTCCTGTTAGTGCAGAACGGATTGCCATTTCTGCCGTTTCTGTATCACGAATTTCCCCAACCATGATAATATTAGGATCTTGACGTAAAATAGATCTTAAACCTTTAGCAAACGTTAGTTCAATTTTTTCATTTACTTGAACTTGGTTAACTCCTTGCAGTTGATATTCCACAGGATCTTCTACAGTGATGATATTTACATCGTCATGATTTAATTCATTAAGTGCTGCATAGAGTGTGGAAGTTTTCCCACTACCAGTTGGTCCTGTAATTAAGATCAATCCATATGCTTTTTTAAACATTCGGCGAAATTTTTGTGCATGCTCTTCTGTAAAACCAAGTTGTTCAATGTGTTTTACTGCTTGACTTAAATCTAATAATCTTAAAACTACTTTTTCACCATTAACGGTAGGAAGAGTAGAAACCCTAATATCTATGGTACGATGGTCAATTACCATTTGGATACGGCCATCTTGAGGCAGTCGTTTTTCAGCAATATTAAGGTTCGCCATCACCTTTAGTCTTGCTGTTACAATTGGTTGCATATGTTTGGATACCGTTTGTTCCGTACGAATGACGCCATCGACACGAAAACGAATCCTTAATTCATGATCTGTCGGATCAAAATGGATGTCACTTGCTTGTTGCTGAACGGCATTTTGAATAATTTGATTCACCATTCGACGAATCGGTGCATCATCCGATTGATTCTCTTCATCTTCATCTTCCTCTTTTGGAAGTTGTTGCATAATCTCTTTTACTGTTTCCTGCATCCCGTAATAGCGATCAATCGTTTTTGATAATTCATCTTTGGTTGCAATCACAGGTTCAATTTGAAAACCGGTGGTCATTCTCAAATCATCAATTGCATAATAATCTAAAGGATCAGCCATGGCAACAGTAAGTTTATTTCCTTTTTTTTTAATTGGAATAACTTGATAACGAATAGCTAACGATTCTGGAATAATCTGGGCGATTGAGCGATCGATCTGATATTTATATAAACTAACGTGAGGGATTCCTAATTGGAATTCTAATACTTCGATCAATTGTTGTTCTGTAATAAAACCATTTGTAATCAAGGTATCTCCTAATCTTTTTTTGGTTTGCTTTTGGATCTTTAATGCTTGCTCTAACTGCTCCTGTGTAATTAGACCACTTTCTACTAAAATATCTCCGATCCGTTTTTTTGCCATAAAAAGTATCCACCCTTCAACCCTCGGAATAGGACTATTGAACTATAATTCTTAATCTTTATATATTCGTTAAAAGGAGTCGTTTCCCTGCAATGATTCAATTGTTAATCAAGGAAATTTTTTTAAAAAACTGTGGCAAAAGGAAAGACACCCTTCACAACAAGAAGGATGCCTCATTGGTCACAATCATTCGATTTCTTTTTTCTTTCTCTTCCAAACCTCTGCCAGTTGGGAAGCTACCTTCCAAATATCTCCTGCTCCCATCGTTAGGATCAGATCATTTGGTCTTGATGATTCAACTAAATAGTCGAATACTTCTTCTTTTGTAGGAAAAAATTTCACGTTTCCATTACTGTTTTGGCGGATTAATTCCACCAATTTTTGAGCATTAACCCCTTCAATCTTATTATCACCCGCAGGAGAATAGATATTGGTGATGATTACTTCGTCTGCTTCTGCAAAAGCACGGCTAAATTGATCTAAAAGGAAAAAGGTACGTGTATAACGTTGAGGTTGAAATACAGCTACAATTCTCTTTTCAGTTGCTTTGGCAGCACTAATCGTCGCTTGAATTTCTGTAGGATGATGGGCATAGTCATCAACAACTGTCATTCCATTATATTCCCCAATCACTTGGAATCTTCTTTTTGCTCCTGTGAATTCATGTAAAGCCCGAGCAATTCCTTCAAAGGAAATGTCTGCTTCAAGACCAACAATCAGGGTAGCCATTGCATTTAAAATATTATGTTTACCAGGAATTGATAATTGCACTTGCCCTAACTCTTTTCCATGATAAACAGCAGTAAAAGAAACCGTTCGATCAACAAAAGTAAGCTCTTTTGCATACATATCTGCCTTTGGATCAAATCCAAATGTGATCACTTTACCTTTTAAGTCTGGAAGAAGCTCTTGTATGTAAGAATCATCGTAGCACACGACAGCGATCCCGTCATGTTTAACTTGATTAAGAAACTTGCAATAAGCTTCTTTTAAATTATCAAAATTTCCATCATAGTTTTCTAAATGATCGGCTTCAATATTGGTTACAACAGCAATTGATGGAAAGTATTGCAGAAAAGTCCCATCGCTTTCATCGGCTTCAGCAACCACATATTCACCTTTCCCAGCTTTAGCATTACTGCCAATATTCAAAACCTCTCCACCGATTACAAAGGTTGGGTCTAATTGATTATATTCCATGACTAAAGCTATCATTGAGGAGGTTGTTGTTTTTCCATGAGCTCCAGCAACAGCAACCCCTTTCTTTTCATTTAAAAGTCTTGCCAACATTTCAGATCTGTGAATAAGAGGAATATTCTGTTTCTCCGCTGCTAGCAATTCGACATTGTTTTTTGGGATATCTGTGGAATAGACAACTAATTCCGCACCGTCAATATTGGATTCGTGATGGCCAATAAAAATATTTGCTCCCCTAGCACCTAACTTATCTGTTAAATCCTTACGAGTGACATCAGAACCGCTTACTTGATATCCTAAATCAAGCATGACGCGAGCAATGGCACTCATTCCATAGCCACCAATCCCAATAAAATGAACATGTTGTGTTTTATTCACCTTATTCACCAACCTTCAATTCTTTTCACGTTCGTTTAAAAGAAATCGACGAACATCAGAAATCATATACAATGACCCAGTAATGATCACTAGATCATCAGGGTCAGCCATTTGAATCGCCCGATCAACAGCTTGTTGCCAATTAGAAATCTCTATCACTTCTTTTTGTTGATCAATAGAATGAATCTTATTTCTTACGTCTTCTGTTTTTGCTGCTCTTGGAAAATCAGGTTCTGTCACAATCAGCAGATCAGCAATGGGAAGTATCGCTTGATAAAAGTTGCTAATCGCTTTATCTGCTAAAATCCCTGTAACCATGATACAGCGCTGATAAGAAAATAGAGAAATGGTCTCTGCTAAGCTTTTAGCCCCTTCAGGATTATGAGCACCATCGATCACGATTTTAGGCTGTTCAGAAAGCACTTCTAATCGGCCTGGCCAAAACGTGCTTTTCATCCCTGAATAAAATGCCTCTTCATCTATATAGAAAGCATAGAACTGCCGCAAAACATCTAATGCCATAAGTGAGACAGCCGCATTTTTCACTTGGTGTGGGCCTAACATCCTAATTTGAATCTCAGGCATGGTCAAAAAAGGGTCTGTAAAATCAAAGGAACTTCCCTCTTGATTTATTTTATTGGCAGTAAAAGTAAAGTGTTCATTTAACTGATAAATTGGGGCTTTTTTAGACGCAGCCATTTCCTTGATCACTTGTAAAGCCTCTTCATCTTCAACCCCGGAAATAACAGGAACACCTGGTTTGATAATCCCCGCCTTTTCCCATGCAATTTCTTTGATGGTATCTCCTAATAGATTCATATGATCGTATCCCACATTAGTGATCACAGATACAATAGGGTGAACCACATTGGTGGAATCTAGCCTTCCTCCAAGCCCTGTTTCCCAAACCACTACATCAGGATAAGCTATAGTCGCAAAATATTGAATAGCAATCGCTGTTACCACTTCAAACTCAGTTGGCGCCCCCAATTCCAAATGGGAGAGCTCTTCAGCTAAAGGGATCACCTGATTTAAGGTCTTAACTAAGTCCTCGCCTGAAATATCCTTGCCATTTACTTGAATTCGATTGGTAAATTCAATTAAATAAGGAGAGGTAAAGGTACCTACTTTATAACCAGATTTCCTTAAGACTTGGCTAATAAAGCTTACTGTTGACCCTTTACCGTTCGTCCCTGCAACATGGACAAATTTAACCCTTCGTTCAGGATGGTCTAATCTCTCTAACATCCATTCCATACGATCTAGTCCTGGTTTAATCCCTAATGTTTTTAAACTGTGAATCCATTCAATTGCTTCTTCCTTTGTTCTCACTTTACCTAACCCCATGACAATCCACCACTCTCAAAATATACTATGACATTTTTAGCTCTTTGATTCTTGCTAATACTTTGTCTCTTTTTTCTAGATAGTCTTGCTCTTTTTCTTTTTCTTTGGCTACAACGTCAGCAGGTGCTTTATCTACAAAACCTTTATTAGCTAATTTCTTTTGAACTCGTTCTACTTCAAAATTAAGGGTCTCTAATTCTTTTTCCAATCTGCTTATTTCTTGACTAATGTCAATTAAGCCAGCTAAAGGCAAGTAAATCTCTGCTCCTGTCACGATGGCGGACATTGCTTTTTCAGGTGAAGTAACCTCTGTAGAGATTTCTAAGGTTTCTGGATTACAGAACTTTTTAATATATGAGATTCCTTTGAGTAAAATCTCTTCATTGGTTTTATTCACTGGTTTAATGAGAAGCTGAATTTTTTTACTTAATGGCACATTGACTTCTGCACGGATATTACGAACAGAGCGGATCACATCCATTAATAATACCATTTCTTTAGCTGCTTGTTCATTAACAAATTCTTCACGATATTCTGGCCAGCTTGCTAGAGTAATACTTTCCCCTTCATGTGGAAGGTGTTGCCAAATCTCTTCTGTAATAAATGGCATATAAGGGTGTAACAAACGTAAGGTACGATCTAAGACATAGGTAAGAACCGATTTCGTCGTTTTCTTCGCTTGCTCATGGTCACCATATAAAGGAAGTTTGGCTAATTCAATATACCAGTCACAAAATTCATCCCATATGAAGTTGGTCAACATTCTTCCAGCCTCACCAAATTCATATTGTTCTAACAGTCTTGTGACATCTTTTACTGTTTCATTAAAACGATGTAAAATCCATTGATCCGCAGACGTTAATGTACCTGATAAATCAATATCTTTTACAGAAAAATCGCCTAAGTTCATGATGGTAAAACGGGAAGCATTCCAAATTTTATTTGCAAAATTGCGGGCAGCTTCTACCCTTTCAAAATGGAATCTTAAGTCTTGCCCAGGCGTACCCCCTGTTGCCAGCATGAAACGTAGGGCATCTGCACCATATTGATCAATCACTTCGATTGGATCAATTCCATTTCCTAAGGATTTGGACATTTTTCTTCCTTCACTATCACGAACCAAGCCATGAATATAAACATCTTTAAATGGATTTTCTCCTGTAAATTCTAGGGCAGTAAAGATCATTCGTGCTACCCAGAAGAAGATGATGTCATATCCAGTTACCAATACATCTGTTGGGTAAAATCTTTGTAAATCTTCCGTTTGCTCTGGCCACCCCATCGTCGAAAATGGCCATAAACCAGAACTAAACCAAGTGTCTAAGACATCTTCATCTTGATTAAGAAGGGAATTGCCACAGTTTGAACATGATTTTGGCTCTTCCATTTGGACGATTGTTTCGCCACAATCTTCACAGTACCAAGCAGGTATACGATGACCCCACCATAATTGTCTGGAAATACACCAGTCGCGAATATTTTCAATCCAATTTAGATAGATCTTTTCAAAACGTTCTGGTACAAAGTGAACACCATTACCGCTTTTTTGTTGTTGAATTGCTTTTTCTGCCAGAGGCTTCATCTTCACAAACCATTGGGTAGATAAATAGGGTTCAACAACCGCCCCTGTTCGTTGACTATGTCCAACAGAATGAAGATGTTCTTCAATTTTAAAAAGAATCCCTTGTTCCTGAAGATCTTTGACAATTTGTTTACGACATTCAAAACGATCCATGCCTTGATATTTTCCAGCATTCTCGTTCATATGTCCTGATTCATCCATCACTAAAACCTGTGGAAGTTGATGACGTAAGCCAATTTCAAAGTCATTCGGATCATGGGCAGGTGTTATTTTTACTGCACCACTTCCAAACTCTTTTTCAACATATTCGTCTGCAATAATTGGAACCTCACGGCCTGTAATAGGTAAGACTACCGTTTTGCCGATTAAATGTTGATAACGTTCATCATTTGGATGCACAGCAACCGCAGTATCCCCTAACATGGTTTCAGGACGAGTAGTGGCAACGACAATATGACCACTTCCATCCTTCAGTGGGTATTTCATATGATATAATGCACCCATGATTTCTTTATATTCTACTTCAATATCTGATAAAGCGGTTCTTGCTTCTGGATCCCAGTTAATAATATATTTTCCACGATAGATGAGTCCTTTTTCATAAAGACTAACAAAAACCTTACGAACTGCTTGGGATAAGCCTTCATCAAGGGTAAAACGCTCTCTAGAATAATCTAAAGAGAGTCCTAATTTGGCCCATTGTTCATGAATTCGATTAGCATACTTTTCTTTCCATTCCCATGCGTGCTCAAGAAATTTTTCCCGACCAAGATCATAGCGGCTAATCCCTTCTTCTCGAAGCTTTGCCTCTACTTTGGCTTGCGTCGCTATTCCAGCGTGATCTGTTCCTGGTAACCATAAAGCGTCATATCCCTGCATTCGCTTCATCCGAATGATGATATCCTGTAAAGAGAAGTCCAATGCATGACCAATATGCAACATCCCTGTCACATTGGGTGGTGGAATCACAATACTATAGGGTTGTTTTGATGTATCTTTGCCTGCTTTAAAAAATTCGTGCTCTAACCAATATTCATACCACTTTTTCTCAATATCCTTCGGATCGTATTGAGTTGGGATTTGTAATTCAAGTTGTTCAGCCATTTATTTTCCTCCTATTCATAATACCCATAAAATATAAAAAACCCTTTCCATCCCAAAGGACGAAAAGAGTTTGTTTTCGCGGTGCCACCTTTGTTCATGAAACACAACTAGCTTAGACCTAGGTCTATTTGTGTGTTCATGCACTCAATCAGTAACGGTTGATGATCCGGTCCATTCTACATCATTTCAAATGGACAACTTCAGGGCGACCTTCAGTAACTTCTGCCTTAGGAAACCTTACAGCTAATGGTTTCCCTCTCTTGAAGGTAAGGTTACTTACTCCTCCCTTTCATGGTTATTCCTCTATTTACATGTTAACCGACAAAATATTTAACTATATTGTAATCACAACAAAAGATAAAGTCAAATTTCTTTTTACAATTATTCTATGAAAGTAGGTCATTGGTTGTTCATGAACTCATCTTTTAATATACCCATATAGATCACATCCCAAAACCTACCATGACGGTAAAGCTGCTGACGTAAGCGTCCCTCTTCTTTAAAACCGGCTTTAAGATAAGCTCGATGTCCCCTTTCATTAAATTGATAATGACGTAACACCACTTTGTTTAAGTTCATTTCCATAAAAGTGAAGTGAAGTAGCGTTTTGATTGCATCAGTTCCATAACCTTTACTTAAGTGCTTCTGATCGCCTATCACAATTCCTAATTCAGCGACTCGATTCCGCCAATCGATATGATGTAAGCTAATATGGCCGATATAGGATTCCTCTCCCTCAGGAAGATCTAGTGCATGGATAGAAAAGTGTTGATCTGTTTTTGAGGGTTGTTGAGCCTGATCCCCAAAATTCTTGGATAACTCCATTGGCATAGGAAGGGTACCCCATTGCAAATTTTCCGTAATGTGAGGATCATTAAACCATTGGTTAAATAATGGTGCCTTTTCTGGATCGATGGTCTTAAGCTGAACTCTCTTTCCTTTTAAAAGGTTTTCCATCTCTCTTCATCCTCCTTTTGGTAGCGTTCAAGGTACTCTTCTCGAAGAATAGACATCATCACTTCATCGTAAAATTGACCATTGCGGTACAAAAATCTTCTTCTTCTACCTTCTTCAACAAAGCCAAGCTTTTGATAGCTTTTGATCGCTCTTTCATTAAAAGCATAAACCCCTAATTCAACTCGCTGTAATCCTAATTCTTGAAACCCTATATAGAGACATAAACGAAAAGCCTCTGTTCCATATCCTTTCCCCCAATAATCTTTATCTCCTATAAAAATCCCTGCGATTGCCCATTGATTTTTCCAACTAATAGAATGTAACCCAACACTTCCAATCATTCGATCATCTGCTCGCGTATAAATGGAAAAGACAAACTTATCATCCTGCTTTAAAAGGTTATCGTACCAACGATGTTCCTCTGCAAGCGTCTTTGGAAAACGTGTTTGTGGTGATAAATATTGGGTGACTTCTGGATCATTCACCCATTCTAGGTATTTGGATAGATTTTCTCTTTCTACCGCTTTTAATTGAACCAGCTTTCCTTTTAACATCATAACCCTCCCCCTTTTTTATTTAATTCTTTATCATGGTAAAACAAAAAAGACTCGTTCCTGATAAGTTCACCATTGGAACTTACCGCACGAGTCTTTTATCCCCACGGTGTAGCAAAAAGCTTGGAATCGCTCGGACCTGTCTTTGCCTTTGCAAACGGAACCCTAGTTTCCCTTCCATTGTTAGAAATTATTATATTGACATTTATATCGCATGTCAATATAAAATTGGAATATTTTTTAAAAGTTCTGATATTAACCAAATGGATCTTTACTACATAAAGTATAGAAGATATAAAATAGGGTAATTGCTGATTAAGGAATATACAAACCCAAATGATAACGTAAAGGATGTGTGGTCATATGGATGGGTTGAAAAGGTTTCGTTTAATCCTTCGTACAATCCTCTTTCCTCTTATTGTTTTGCAATTTTTGAGAACCTTATTTTTCCCGACTCCGTTTGATGTGTTCATTTTATTCATTCTTTTCATTGCTTATATTGGTTTTATGATGAATATTATATAAATTGTTGGTCAATAAACCATATGATTTCTTTCATTTGACCCCAACGAATCTGAAGTTTTTTTAAATACTGTTCTTCTAATCCATACTGTTGCTTTTCCTCGTATTTTTTTGCTAAGGTGAAAATTCGTTCTGGAAAAAAAAGGTATATTGCTAATAATTTCTTTTCCGGTTCTGTCAAGGAAACAATTTTTTGATAGCGATCAAACCACTCTTGCGCCCAAAAACGGTGTTCTTTGTTTAAAATATATTTTCGGATAAAATTAGCCAAATCTCTAACAGGCGTATCAAGACTTACATGGTCAAAGTCAATCAATACCATTTTACCATTTGGTTTAAGTAGCATATTCCGATGATGAAATTTGCCGTGGCAGATGGTTTTCCGTAAATCACCAATCGAGTTATATTGTATGACCCATTGAGTTAAATGTTCTAAAGCTTCTTCAGACCATTCCTTGAGAAATGGTAGATAACTTAAAAAGACATGTTCAAAGGTGGTTAAAGATTCTTTTCTCGTTAATTTCTTTTGGTATTTTTTTAACCACTTTAAGCGTTCTTCCCATGAATTGCGAAGATACGTTTCATCAACAAAATGATAAGAAAATGGTTCGGGGTTATATTCAAACCCCAGCTTATGAAGATGAGCCATCACCTTTACCATGATCAAGAAATGAGGCCGATGATTTAAAGTTAAGTGTTCACCTTCAACCCACTTTGTCACATAAACAATCCCATTTTTGACTGGTACAAACGGTTCAGCAAATTTATTAGAAACAATTGTAGAAGTATTCCATCTATGTTCCTGTAAGAATTGTAAAATCTCATTCATCCGTATGGCTTGCGACCCACTCATATTTGCTTTTTTAACGGCAAAAACACCTAGTTGGGTTTCTATTTTCGCTACTGAACCATACCATTTTATCTGACTTACCTGAAAATCATACTCATCGATTACGTGGGGATGTATATCAAATTCAAACCATTCTTGGGTAAGGACCATGATATGCTCCTCCCTAATTACGTCAACTTAAAGTTGAAAATAAACATACAAGACCTGATAAAGTTGCTCAGTATTGATCTGCAACCCTACTAATTGTTGATATTGCCTCTCTAAAGAGTATCCCTTTTGAGGCACCTTTGCAATAAAATAGATATAAAGAAATTTCCATAGATCATGCGGATAGGACAAGTAGGTTAAAATCCACTTTTTATCGTCTATTTCTAAAGGATTCTTTTCTTGGTAAGCATCGAGCAGCTTATAGATGATATCTTCTTGAAATCCATTTCTTTGATAAACATGTGCAACCATCTTAGCCAAGTCATAAGCTGGAAGATCATAGATTGGTAAACCTAGATCAAAAATCCATCCCTCTTCAAATCGATCGATTCTAAATCGGTTCAGTTGGACATTTCCTAAGCACCATCCGGGTTCTTTTTCATTTCGAAAATAAGTTCGTTCCAACTTTTCAGACATTTCTATACTTCTTCTCATTTGTGCTTGTTGACTAGGGATATATTTTAATACAATGTCATCTAAGGGTGTTTTTCTTTGCTTTTGTGAGACAACCTTTTCTATTTGCATTAAATGTCCTAATCCCCGTTTAAAATGATGAGACCAAGGTTCAAACGTTTGGTTTGTCTTTATTTTCACCATCGCCTGATGAAACTCTGCTAATGTTTTCCCAATCGTTTTCATGTGTTCTGGGTTAGAGGAGACAGGGATTTTTCCTTCGATCCAATCTGTTAAAACAAATCCCTGATCCCCATTTAAAATATAGGGTTGCCCATCATTGGTTCTAATAAAGCGATCAATCTTTCGAAACCCTTCATACGCCAGAGATTCTCTAAATTGAAAAGCAAAATCTAGAGTTTCTACATCATTCCAAGTTCTTAATATTTTTGTTCCTCGGTTTGTTTTTAATTTATAGAAGGAGGAGTATTCTTCTATTTCCTCTACTTGTAGATTATAGTTTTTTAGAACATCATCTATTACAGGATAATCAATCATATCAAAAACTCCCTTTGTCTAACGGATCGGAAGAAAAAGAATCTGTCCTTCTTCTAATTCATCACTTTGCAAATGATTATGGTTCATTAAATCAGCAGTACGAAGCTGATATTTCTCTGCTATTTGTTCAAGTGTATCTTCCTTTTGTACAAAGTATATTTTTAACGTATATTTATTCTCTTCATTTCCTTTTAACAAACTAAAGAGCATATCTTTCGTTGATTGTTCTTCAGAATCTTCACCGATTTCTTCGGTTACCTCCTGTTCTACTTTCTCAATTGCTGGATTGATATCCGTTTCAACGTCTTCTGTATTTATCTTCTGCTTGGACTCTTCTTCCGTAATATTGGCTGCTAATTCCTTTTCTTCAATCACTTCTTCTGCCTTTTCTTCGACGACCTGTTCTTCTTTTATGACATTGGTTTCTTCCCTTTTCTCTTTTTTCAATAGGGAGTATAGCGGATTTGTTGAACTCTTCTGATCATGGTTAAATTCTCGATTTTTGCCTTGGATGCCTATCTTCATTGTAGGAGTAGGAAGAGGAGTCTCTACCGTCTCGACAGTTTCAATAGTTTCTGAATTTTCTGCAGTTTCATCTACTTTCTCATCTATCACTTCTTTTGCTTCAACCTCATCAACATTATCATCAACCGGATTTGCTTGAACTTGTTCTACTTCGGTTTCTTCTTCTTTCATGATATTGGCATCATTTTCGAAGGTAACATCCACAGGATATTCTGTTTCGAATTCTTCTGTCACATCGACTGGGGTCTCTTGTTTTGGATCAGGATGGACGCCTAGTAACTGAACCTGGGCAACGATCTCAATTTCTTGATCTGAAAGGACTTCATAATCAAAAAATTCTACCGTTACGAACACATCGTTTGGATCGTTTACTCTTTCATGTTGAATTTGAATTGAGATAGGGATTTGATATTGGAATGTATCAGCAATTTCATTTTCTGTAAAAAATGATCCATGATGAATAGCGTCTGCCTGATCTGCTTCTTCTTGCCAATTATTATCGAGTGGTTTTCTTTCAAATTCTCCATTTAATACCAAATGTCCTGTGATATCTATGTGATGTTTAGAATCATAAACTTTTACTATCGGATGTAATTCTAAACTAGATAGCGACTGAAAACTCTGATTTTCCTTAAAATGTTTTACCTTTTCCCTAATCTCAAATCTCATAAATGGTTGGTCTGTCAATTTACTCACCCCTTATAAAGGTCTTCTTCGATTAAATATATTTTAACTTCGTCCTTGTTATGACAAAAAAGTAGACCTAATCAGCCTACTTTAGAACTTACACGGTTATTTTTTTAAGAAACCTTTTTGCATTTTCAAGAAATTGTTGTAATAGAATGGGTGAAACACGTAAAACCTCTCCAGATTCTTGGAGAGGTTTTACCATTTATCATTTTATTATTTTATTATTATATTATTATTAGGCAGAAACAGGGTTGTTTTTCTTAAAGGTTTTATTGTAATATTGTCTGATGTATGGAAGTACCCAACGATCTAAACCAATTCTTCCAGAGTTAGCTCCACCAACTAATACGATGAAACCGAGAAGAGCCATCCAAGGGTTGGAAGAAACTGTACCAGCAAACATGAACATGAAGTTCATAAATACACCAAAGAACATTGCAGCTTGAGTTAAGCAACCAAGAATTAAACCAAGACCTACAAGGAATTCGCCATATTCAACTAAGAAACTGAAAAGTCCAACATTTGGTAAGGCAAATCCTTTAAGAAATGCAGTATAAGTAGGGTATACAACTGCATCATGACTTGTTACAGGATTTTCGATTGCTCTGTTTATTAATCCTGCTGCACTAAAAGGTTTTTCACCAGTAATCTTTCCCCAACCTGCAGTTAACCAATCGTAACCAAGGTATAAACGTAAAACTAAAAGACCAAAACTTGCATACAAATTTTCTCGTAACCACTTAAAAACCATATGATTCCTACCTCCTTAAATTATTATTATTTAATAAAGGGCCCTTACTACAAGATCATTATATTAAGTTCTTACAAATTTAAACATATCCTTATCACGTTTTTCATATTTTTGCAAAAAATTTATGACGTACTTGTGAATAAATATAAATGATACTAGTTTTTTCAATAAAGACGATATAAAATAATCTATACAACCCAAAAAGCACCTAGTTGACTGAGTCATTCAGTTCCTAGGTGCTTTCTCATTATAGGTTTATTGTTATTGAGGCAATATTACTTTCTGTATTGAAGTTTATATCTTTTGCATCTACTTCTTTACCGTTGATGATG
This sequence comes from Tepidibacillus sp. HK-1, assembly GCF_001748485.2. Classification (NCBI taxonomy): domain Bacteria; kingdom Bacillati; phylum Bacillota; class Bacilli; order Caryophanales; family Bacillaceae; genus Tepidibacillus; species Tepidibacillus sp. HK-1. Next base: position 22,262 of record NZ_BDGM02000006.1, read on the forward strand.
AGTTTTAGATCGGGAGTTGCGTGATGAACCTTTAATGTCCAATGCTTCCATGTAGGTTGATAACCCGTTACAGAATTTTCAATCGTCAATTTGATGACATTTCCATTTGCTTGATAACGGATTTGTTTTTCTAGATATTCTCCTTTTTCATAAGCAAAGGTTTCACCATCATCATCATATAAAGTATAATGGGATTCCCCACTTTCTGTTTGATAAAGATGGATGGTCATATTCTTTTCTGGTACAGAAGTAGATTGTTTGATCGAACCGTGGCTAATCATTGTTCCTGCTTTAATAAAAATAGGTAATGTTTCAAGATTAGCCTCGACCAAGATATGTTTTCTACCTTCATAGATTTGATCTGTCCAATAGTCAACCCATGTACCCTCAGGTAAATAGACAACACGATGGTAGGTATCTGGTTTTATGATAGGGGCAATGATTACATTTTCTCCAATCATAAATTGATCAGATAAATTAAAAGTATGACGATCTTCTGGATATTCTATAAACAATGGTCTCATCACTGGAATTCCTGTTTTGCTTGTTTGTGCAAAAAGACTATATAAGTGTGGCAACCACTGGTAACGCAATTGAATATATTTCTTAATGATTTTTTCAATTTCTGGGCCAAATGACCATGGCTCTTGACGTGCAGTTCCAATGGCACTATGGTTACGGAAATAAGGAGTAAAAGCTCCTACTTGTGTCCAACGTGCAAGCAGTTCCCCAGTTGTATCATGGGCAAAACCACCTATGTCTGGTCCTGATAATGCAACGCCAGAAAGTCCTAGATTCATACACATTGGAATGGATAATGCTAGATGCTCCCAGAAACTACGATTATCCCCTGTCCATACGGCTGCATAACGTTGAACACCAGAGTAACCTGCTCGTGTTAATAAAAAAGGCCGTTTTCCATGAAGTAGATTTTTTATTCCATGATAAGTCGCTTCCCCCATTAATAAACCATAGAGATTGTGCATTTCCCGATGGGTTTTGGGATCACCATCATTCTCGTGAACAACGTTTACATCCATGGTTTTTGTTTCGTTAAATACAGCTGGTTCGTTCATATCATTCCATATACCTTCAATCCCTAAATCAGTATAGAAACGATGTTTTTCTCCCCACCATTTTCTTGTTTCTGATTTTGTGAAGTCAGGGAAAGCACTTTTTCCAGGCCAAACGTTTCCATAGAAAATATCGCCTTCAATATATTTAGAGAAATGGTTTTGGCGAATTCCTTCTTGATAAATGGAATACTCTGGATCCACTTTAACACCTGGATCAACAATCGGAACGATCCTCTTACCTACAGATTTTAAATCTTTCATCATTTTTTCTGGGTTAGGGAATCGATCGCGATCAAAGGTAAAGACACGATACTCATTCATATAATGAATATCCAAATAGACCGCATCTAAAGGAATCTCTTTTTTGATAAAGGAGTTCACTAATTCACGAACCTCTTGTTCACTTTCATAGCTGTATCGGGATTGATGGTAACCAATCACCCATTTAGCAGGTAATGGCATACGCCCTGTAATCCATGTATACTGTTCAAGAACCTGTTTTGGAGAAGGCCCTGCCATTACATAGTAATCGATTTGACCACCTTCAGCAGCAAAAGAGTATTCTTTCTCCTTTTTCATATCAAAGGTAGTTTTAAATGTATTATCAAAGAAGATTCCATGGGCTTTACCATTTCTTAATGTCATGAAATAAGGATGTGATTGATATAATGGATCGGTTTCTTGATTATGTGGTGCATAAACATCGGTATTCCACATTGTGAGTTTTTCTCCACGTTTGTCCAAGAATCCAGCTTTTTCACCAAAACCATAGAAATGGTCCTCAGGATCCATTTCTTTAAAGCAAATCACTTCTTTGCTTTCTTTAAAACCCATGCCTTTTTCTGATTCACTTACAAGTAATCTTCCTTCCTGATCATAGAAGTTAACACGGAATGGTGATTTTTGTATCATAACTTGAAGCTTTGAACTAGAAAGAGAAAAGCTGTCTTCTTTATCTTCAATTTTAACCTTTACTATTTCTGGTTCTGCAACTACTGCAAAACTACTTTTCATAGTTGGCTTATGAAATGGGTTCATCACAATACGAACAATATCATCACGATAGAACAAGATATTCACAAAACCTTGTTCACAAGTAAAACGGTATAGGTTATGCTCTTTGGCAAATTCTTTTAAATCACCAATATCATGGTATGGTGTATTTTCTAGTTTCTTTTTATTTCCCGGATGAATGGCGAAACTTGTATCTTGCATGACAGCCTCCTAGTGTTTTGAATATTTAACCGTTTACAAAGAAGTTGTGAAAACGATTGCACTACTATTATTATACTATTCAGATTCCATATGACAATACCTTTTTGCCCAAAAAAAGAAAAGTAGTATACATGTAATAAAACAACCACCATTAAAGGTGGCTGCGATCCCATTTTAGTTAGATGACTAACTGTTTTATCTAAATACCACATAATATCCTTTAAATTGAGCAAATATCTCTTCCCCATCACGAATGATTACATCTACTTCAATCCTTGCCTTCCCTAATTTTCTAAACGTATTTACGAACTTCTCTTTTTTTCTCTCATCTGTCAATTCACACTCAGCGACAAAATCTGTTTCGATAGGCTTTAAATATTGAATTGAACTTTTTTGTATTACAATATGTGCGTTCGGATCTATATCTAACATATTATTAAAAACCAAGGCCCACCCACATACTGTTGTTAAACTATTGATACTTCCCCCAAAAGCGGTTGATTTGTGATTGATGTTTGGTTTTAACTTCGCGCCAATCCTTACTTTATTTAGTTTAAATTCTTCGACTTTAAAACTCATCTCTTCAGTAATGGGAATCCGTTCATGTAGATAATTCTCAAATTCAGTCTCTAACATATTTTTTATATCAATCATAGGTACACCTCAATGCTAAAGGAATTATTTTTAAATATTATTATACAATAATTCCCTTGAACTACCTACAACTTATGAAATCAGAATCATATTTCAATGATCATAACTTGCGTAATCTAACTTTTTGTACCGAATGATCAGATCCTTTTTCAAGAATCAATCGGGCTCGTTGTTGGGTCGGATAGATATTCTCTCTCAGATTAATTTCATTGATTTCATGCCATACTTGTTCTGCAAAGTCATTTGCTTCCTGATCGGTTAATTCAGAATAGCGATGAAAAAAGGAGTTTTTATCTTTAAAAGCAGTTTGACGTAATAGCTGAAAACGTTCAAGATACCAGCTTTTGATGTATTCTTCTTCAGAGTGAACATAAATCGTAAAATCAAAAAAATCGGATATATGAAGCTGTGGTTTATGATCTAAACGGGTTTCTTTTGAAGTTTGCAAAACGTTCAAGCCTTCAACAATTAAGATATCCGGTTGATTCACGACATGATACTCATTAGGGATGATATTATAAGACAAGTGAGAATAGACAGGAGCAATTACCTCTGGTACACCTGATTTGACATCCCTTAGAAATGATATTAAACGGCGAGTATCATAGCTTTCTGGAAAACCCTTTCTATTCATGATCCCACGTTGCTCTAATAGCTCATTTGGGTATAAAAAACCATCTGTCGTAATTAAATCTACTTTGGGATGATTTGGCCATCGTGCAAGTAGTGCTTGAATAATCCGAGCTGTTGTACTTTTGCCAACCGCAACACTGCCAGCGATCCCAATAATATAAGGAACTTTCCTAGATATAGAACCAAGAAAGGTTTGGGTCACTTCAAAAAGACTTTGAGTTCCAGCTACATACAAGTTTAAAAGTCTTGAAAGAGGAAGATAGATTTTACACACTTCTTCTAATGAAATGCGTTCATTGATACTATGAAGATTATTCAAGTCATCTTCAGTAAGCGTGAGTGGAGTAGAGAGCTTTAGAGCAGCCCATTCCTCACGATCAAAAGAAAGATAAGGTGAAAATGTTTGATGATCCATTTATTTCAACTCCTACCTCAACGCCTTTAATGCTTTATATTGTACTTCTAATGTTCTTTCAATATCTTCATCTGTATGGACAGTAGACATGAACAAGCCTTCAAATTGAGATGGTGGAAGATGGATGCCATGATCAAGCATATAACCGTGATAATGTTTAAAGTATTCTAAATTAGAGGTTTTGGCTGTTTCAAAGTTAACGACTTGCTCACCTGTGAAGAAAAAGCCGATCATTGCTCCTACTTGGTTGATATGATGAGGAATGTCTAGTTCCTTCGCATTTTTACCTAAACCTTCTGCTAGAAGTTTAGACTTGCGCTCTAATTCATCATAAACACCTGGCTGTTGTAAAAGTCTAAGTGTGGAAAGGCCTGCAGCCATGGCCACAGGGTTGCCTGATAAAGTCCCTGCTTGATAGATTTTCCCTACTGGAGCGATGTTCTCCATGATCTCCCTTTTTCCACCATAGGCACCAACGGGTAAGCCTCCGCCGATCACTTTGCCTAAGGTTGTTAAATCAGGAGTGACACCGAAGCGACCTTGAGCACTATTTGGTCCTACTCGGAAGCCAGTCATAACTTCATCGAATATAAGAAGGGTTCCATATTGTTTCGTGATTTCCCGTAATCCTTCCAAAAAGCCTGGTTTTGGTGGAACCACTCCCATATTACCTGCTACAGGCTCTACAATTAAAGCAGCTATATCTTCGCCGAACTTTTCAAAGGCTATACGAACACCATCCATATCATTGTAAGGAACAGTAATTGTTTGAGAAGCAATACTTTGAGGAACACCAGGACTATCTGGTAAACCTAAAGTGGCAATTCCAGATCCTGCCTTGATCAATAAACTATCACTATGCCCATGATAGCTTCCTTCAAATTTCAAAATTTTACTTCTTCCTGTATATCCTCTTGCTAAACGGATGGCACTCATCGTTGCTTCCGTACCAGAGTTGACCATTCTCACGATTTCAATAGATGGAACCGTTTTGATTATAAGTTTTGCAATCTCTGATTCTAGTTCGGTAGGGGTACCAAAGCTTGTTCCTTTGACAAGGGTTTGTTGAACAAGATCGATCACTTCTGGATGGGCATGACCCACTATCAATGGTCCCCAAGAGAGGACATAATCAATATATTCATTACCGTCTACATCATATAGTTTGGAACCTATTCCATGATCCATATAGACAGGGTTTCGATCTACATTTTTAAATGCTCTTACAGGACTATTTACTCCCCCAGGCAACAGTTCTTTTGCCTCCGCAAATAGTTTGATAGATTTCTGATAACGATCCATCTTCCTTACCCCTTTATTCCGAATTGTTCTATGACTTGATTTTCCCATTCTTCCATTTCTGGTGTAAAATATTTTACCCTTGTTTTCTTGTATTCCTTAGTAGAGTAAAGCACGGCTCTTTTCGTTATGCCTGTTTCTTTAGACATGAGACTAAGTATTTCCTCCACTTCTTCTACATTACGACCATGTACCATGGTGAAGATATTATAAGGCCAATCTTCATACGTAGGACGTAAATAGCAATGACTGACAGCTTGATAAGCAGCAAAATTCGTTCCGATCTCTTCTGTCTTGTCTTCAGGTACTTGCCATACACCCATGCCGTTTGCTGTAAAACCTGCTTTACGGTGGTGCAAGACCGCCGCAAAACGACGCATTTGTCCTTTTTCTTTAAACTCCTTCATCGCTGTAAATAATTCATCAAGATTAACCCCTGCTTCTTCTGCAAAGGCATCAAAAGGTCTAGCAATGATCGGTAAATCTTTTTGTAAAACTCGAACCAATGCAATCTCTTTTTCCGATAAGGCTTGAGAGGTTTGTCGCTTTTTTTCACTGTAAACTGGGGATTCCGTTTTACTTTTTGTCTCTTTCCCTGTTAAATCCAATTGCACACCAATTTTATAAAGCTTAAGAGTTGGCAAAATGCGAATAGATTCTACATCTGCCATCTCACCCAATAATTCTACTGTTTTTTCTAATCCTAATTTACTGTTTGGAGGAACAGCAATGGTAAACCAAAGATTAAAGTCATGATTGCGTTTATAGTTATGAGTCACACCAGGATGTTGATTGATAATTGCTGCCGCTTGGTCAAGGTGTTCTGGGGCAATCTTCGCAGCCACCAAACTCGATTGATAGCCTAAGCTTCTGGTATCAAAAATAGCAGAGATTTGGCGAATCACCGTTCCCTTCAAAGCTTGAAGGCGTTCAATCACTTCTTGTTCTGAAAGCTTCAAATCCTCTGCCATAACGAGAAAAGGACGTTCTTGCAAAGGAAAATCTTTTTGAATTCGGTTTAATAGCTCCTGATTGATTGGATCCATCTGCTCTACACTCATTTTCATTCCTCCTTTAACCATTTGGCTACATCTTTTGCAAAGTATGTGATGATGATATCTGCACCAGCACGTTTCATCCCTGTTAACATTTCTAATACGATTTTCTTTTCATCAATCCAGCCATTTTGAGCTGCCGCCTTAATCATGGCATATTCTCCACTCACATTGTAGGCTGCTAGGGGTAGATTATATTGCTGCTTCACTTGATAAATAATATCCATGTAAGCTAAAGCAGGTTTAACCATCAGGATATCTGCCCCTTCTACCACATCAGAATAGGCTTCTCTTAAAGCCTCTCTTCCATTGGCAGGATCCATTTGGTAGGTTTTGCGATCCCCAAATTGTGGTGCAGAATGAGCTGCATCGCGAAATGGTCCGTAAAAGGAAGAAGCATATTTTACTGCATAAGACATAATCGGTACATCCTCAAACCCTGCTTCATCCAATCCTTTACGAATGACTGCAACAAAACCATCCATCATATTGGATGGAGCAATCATATCTGCGCCTGCTCTAGCTTGAGAAATAGCGGTTCTTGCCAATAGATCTAAAGATGGGTCATTCAATACCTTGCCCTCATGAATGACACCACAATGACCATGGTCGGTAAATTCACATAAGCAAGTATCGGCAATAACTAAAAGTTCAGGGGCGATTTGTTTGATCATACGTATCGCTTCTTGAACAATTCCATGGTCGTGATATGCACCACTTCCAACTTCATCTTTACTTTCTGGGATACCAAATAGAATAACGCCTTGGATCCCAAGCTCCACAATTTCCTTAATCTCTTGCTCTAATTGATCTAAAGAAAGCTGAAATACTCCAGGCATGGAAGAAATCTCATTTCTTACGTTATGACCATGAATGACAAATAAAGGATATATTAAATCATGTACGTGTAGATGATGTTCTCTAAACAAATTTCGGATTGCGGGATTTTGTCTTAATCTGCGATGACGAGTAAATTGTAAATCCATATCTGCCTCTCCTTCCCTAACTCTCTCTACTTTGATTTTGAAATAGCTTTAATTAATCCAGGAATGGTATATTCTGAAGCTGTAATATCTATGTTTAAGCCCAATTGTTGAGCGGTATTTGTCGTAATCGGTCCGATACTAGCTAAGGTAACCCCTTCTAACAATTTTTCTAAAGATTCGCCCTGAAGAGCCTCATAAAAATTCTTAACGGTAGATGAGCTAGTAAAGGTAATGATTTGAATCTGCTTCTCTTTTAGCATCTCAATGATTTCATCTTTGTTTTCCGCATCAATCACCGTTTCATATGCATTGATTTCTACTACTTCTAATCCTTTTTCCTTTAGTTGATCAGGTAGGATCTTTCGAGCAATATCTGCACGAGGAAGTAATACCTTTTGTCCAACCTTTAATTCGCCTGCCAAAGCATCAAGAAGCCCTTCTGCACGAAACTCCTGTGGTAGCACATCAACAATCAGACCTTTTTCTTCTAAAAATGTTGCAGTTTTTGGGCCAATGGCAGCTATCCGCGCCTTTGCCATTTTACGAATATCAATACGTTGTTCTTTTAACGTTTGGAAAAAGGATTGAACTCCGTTGACACTGGTAAACATGATCCAATCATATTGGTCTAACTGTTGAAAAGCCTGTTGATATTCCTTTGTATGCTTTGGTGGAACAATTTTGATGACAGGGAATTCGACAGTTTCTCCGCCTAATTCTTCAATTAAGGCAGATAATTCACTTGCTTGATTTCTAGCTCTAGTAACAAGGACTCTTTTTCCAAAAAGAGGCTTTTTCTCAAACCAAGCTAAATGCTCTCGTAATTTTACCACTTCACCAATAATAATGATCGCTGGAGAAGTAAGTTTTGTTTCTTCTACCACCTGTACGATATTTTCTAATGTTCCAGTAACCGTTTTTTGCTCCACTCTCGTTCCCATTCGAACAAGTGCAACAGGAGTACTTGAATCTCGGCCGTTTTCGATTAACTTATCACGAATCAGTTTTAAGTTAGAAACTCCCATGAGGAAAATCAAAGTACCAGTAGCAGTTGCAAGTTTTTCCCAGTTGATATTGGATTCATTTTTAGTTGGATCCTCATGTCCTGTTACAATAGCAATCGATGAGGTAAAATCGCGATGGGTGACAGGAATGCCTGCATAAGCAGGGACAGCAATTGCCGAAGTAATTCCAGGTACAATTTCAAAGGAAATCCCATGTTCAGCTAATAAAAGAGCCTCTTCTCCTACTCGACCGAAAATCGTAGGGTCGCCACCCTTTAGTCTGGTGACCAGTTTTCCTTCTAAGGCTAACTGAACAAGGAGTTGATTGATCTCTTCTTGTTGCAGAGTATGACGATTTGGAGATTTGCCTACATAGATTTTTTCCGCATCCCTTCTCCCATACTTTAACAGGGAAGGATGGGCCAAACGATCATATACAATCACATCTGCTTTTTGAATCGCTTCTAGGCCTTTCACTGTGATTAATTTGGGATCTCCTGGTCCAGCACCCACTAAAAATACTTTCCCTACCTTCATTATCTCCCCTCCTTCACCTCTGCTAATATTTGATCTGCTCCTTGTTGTAAAAGTTGGTTAGCTACCTTAATTCCTAAAGAAACAGCTTCTTCCTTTGAACCAGTTACTTCTGCTTTAAGAATACGCTTGCCATCTACTGCGGCAACCATTCCAACTAAATGAATTTGATCGTTTTGCCATCTCGCATAAGCTCCAATTGGAATCTGACAGCCCCCTTGTAAATGATGTAGTAACGCCCTTTCAGCTGAAATGATCATTCTTGTCTCTTGATCATCGATGGATTGTAACATTTGTATGGTTTCTTGGTCATTCTCTCTCACTTGAATGCCAAGGGCTCCTTGACCAACTGCAGGAAGACAAAGATCCACGTCTAGATATTGCGTAATCCGATCCTGCCAATTCATTCGTTTAAGGCCAGCAGCCGCTAAAATAATTGCATTCAGTCCATCAGTTTCTAATTTTGACAGTCTGGTGTTAACATTTCCTCTGATGGACTCAATCTTTAGGTCAGGACGATAGGCAACAATTTGAGCAGCTCTGCGTAAACTACTTGTTCCCACTTTAGCACCTATTGGCAATGTTTCTATAGTATAATCTTGGTTTGAAATAAGGCAGTCCCTTGGGTCTTCCCTTTCCGGTACTGCACCAATCGTTAACCCTTCTGCCATTTCAGCAGGCATATCCTTCATACTATGTACGGCAAAATCAATCTCTCCATCTAACAAAGCTTGCTCAATCTCTTTCACAAATAGTCCTTTGCCACCTACTTTTGAAAGGGTAACATCAAGAATTTTGTCCCCTTTCGTAACGATCTCTTTAATCTCAAACCTTATATTAGGATAAAGTTTTTTTAGCTTTTCGATCACCCATTCCGTTTGTGTTAAAGCTAACTGACTTTTTCGTGATCCAACGACGAATGTATTCTTCACGATAACAATTCCCTTTCCTTATTGATATTCTCTTTTATGGTTTCTTTGATCTTTAGAATCAGCAAGTCTTTACTTTCCCCTTTCTCGATCCTACATAAAAAGTCTGGTTCAAGTAAATATTCAAATAAGTTTTTCCGTTCTTCGTTTGTCAAACCCTGCTGTAAAATCCATTCTCTCATTTCTGCCAAGAAAGTTGTATACTCTTCGTATTCCACCCCGTATTGCTTTTCCAATTCTTGGCGGATCTTTTTTGCTAGTCCAGGGCTTGACCCACTAGTGGAAACCGCTATTTGTAAATGTCCTCGATCTATCATAGCTGGAACGATAAAGGTAGATAATTCTGGATCATCTACAATATTAACCCATTGGTACTGATGATCGATCTCTTGATAAATTTGTTGGTTTAATTCCTTTTGATCCGTAGCAACCACGATGATCGAATAACCCTTTACATCTTGACGTTTATATCCACGCTTTTCCCAGGAAATACGATTTTCCTGTACCAATGTCTCTAACAAAGGTGTAATTACCGGGCTGATTAATTTCACTTTTGCATTCGCTTTTAAAAGGGATAGAATCTTTCGTTCTGCTACCCTTCCTCCACCAATCACGAGACAAGGACGATTTGTAAGATTTACCATCATGGCGTAATAACGATTCATGGTCACAACCCTCCTAAAACCAACGGTGAAAAGAAACAAAGAGGTTGGAGATTGTAAAATTGATGATCAGCATCACAAAGCTCATCAAATTCCAGATGGCTAATTGTTTCATCATCCATCTTCTTTTTTGCCGATTAAAAATAAATAAACCATACATCAATAAAATAAAAAAAGAGGTTAATACTTTTGCATCTACAAAAATTTTCCAACCAAAAAGAACTCCTGCCCAAATCGATCCAAATGTCAATCCTAATAGCAATAATGGTGCTCCAATTAGATTAGATAGATAAGCATTACGATCTAAGCTTTCCAAACTAGGAAGTCCTTTTGAAAACCGATGCCAAATCTTCCTTTTTATTAAATATTCTTGTAGAATATACATCAAAGAAAAGATGGCAGAGATTGAAAAAGCGCCATAACTGATAATAGAAAAGATAATATGAATAAATAATAAATTAGAGATAAAAGAATCACTTAATTGGGGTGATGTTTCTCCAATCAACAACGCTCCCATCAGCATTATCATAGCAATCAATGTCATCACCATCTCAAACCATTCCCACTCGAAAAAGGAATGAGTGATTACAGTCAATAAAATAAGAAGTAATGAATAAAAAAAGAAAATATCAAAAAATGTAATAATTGGAAAGTATTGTTCAGATAACATTTTAAAACTAAAGACGAAGACTTGGATTATATTACCCGCTAAGATAAACCGATAAGACCATGGTGAAATACGAGTAACTCCTTTGATGATTGACATAAAGTAAAAACAGAAGCTAGTCGTATAAAGAAGAATGAGAATAAAAATCACGGTACTCATACTTATGACCTACTTCTTATCGTTATATATGTTGCAGTAGGTTCCTCATTCATTTTATCCTTCTCTATTTCTACCTTTAAATCAAAGATTTTACAAAAAACTTTCATCATCTCTTCTGCATTTGATTCAACAGCCATTTCTTTCACCCTCATAATCGGGTCTTTTAGCATTTGGTTGACAATACTTTTGGTATGTTTTCGAATGATCGTTTTCTCTCGCTCAGATAAATGTGGTAACTTATTTTCAATCGATTTCATCGTTTCTTCTTGTATTTTGAAGCTTTTTTCTCTTAATGCAGCAATTAATGGAATCACACCTAGTGTATTGATCCATTGGTAAAACTTATAGACTTCTTCATCGATCCATTCTTCTATTTGTGTAGCAATTCTTTGTCTTTCTTTTAAATTGGCATCAACAAGACCCTGTAAATCATCAATGTCAAATAAGTAAACCCCATCTAATTGGTTAATCTCTGGGTCAAGATCTCTTGGAACCGCAATATCGATCATGAAAATTGGTCTATTTTTACGCTCATGGATAATCTTTTCTACTTCGGTTTTATTCAAAATAAATGAATCTGCTCCGGTAGAGCTAATTACGATATCTGCTTTATTTAACGCCAATGGTAACTGTTCCAGTGTATAGGCTGTTCCATGAAAGGGTTCTGCCAATGCAGAGGCATGTTCATAGGTACGGTTGACAACCATCACTTGCTTTACACCCTGAGCATGAAAATGAATCGCCGTCAACTCACTCATTTCACCTGCTCCAATAATGAGGATCGCTTTGTCATCTAAACGGGAAAAGATTTTTTTGGTTAATTCAACTGCAGCATAACTCACGGATACAGCGCTTTCACCTAAACCTGTCTCCGTATGAACTTTTTTGCCAAAGGTAATCGCCTGTTTAAATAAGGTATTAAAAATTGTTCCTGTTCCCTGCGCTTTTTGCGCAAAAAGAAAAGCTTCACGGATTTGCCCTAAAATTTGTGTTTCTCCTAATACCATGGAATCTAAACCCGTAATGACCCGGAATAAATGTTCAGTGGCCTCCGCCTCCTTTTTTACGTAAAGAAAAGGAACGAATTCTTCTTTGGGAATGGCAAACCATTCGGCTAAAAATTTTTTAATGAAATGTTCCCCTGTATGAACTTGATCGACAACAGCATAAATCTCCATTCGGTTACATGTACCAACAATGACTGCTTCTAATACACTTTTTGTCTTTTTTAATTTATCTAAAGCTTCAGCTAAATCTTCTTCTGTAAAGGTAAATTTCTCTCTAATCTCTACAGGGGTAGTTCGGTAATTGAGTCCAACAACCATTACCAACATATGATTTCCCCCTCCCCCAATAAAAGTTTCTCATCATAGCAAAACCTTATGTTTAATTATACCATTGAAGGATGTTTTCATCACTTTTTTTTTGAACCATTTTCTTATTTAAATCATATGATACCAGTGAATTAGGCAAATGCGGAGGTGTCATATGTTTAAGAAAATTTTAAAAATCAGTTTGATCGTCATCGTTCTATTTTCCCTAACCTTTACTATAGCGTGTTCCAATACAAAAAGCAGTGATGCAAATCATAAAGTTAGGTTATTTGAGGTTACGCATTCCATCTTTTACACTCCTCTTTATGTCGCCATGGAAAAAGGTTTTTTTAAAGATCAAGGATTAGATGTAGAATTAACCAATGCCAATGGTGGGGATAAGACAATGACCGCTCTAGTTAGTGGAAGTGCAGATGTGATTTTGGTTGGAACAGAAACCACAATTTATGTGTATAGTCAAAACCCCAAAGATCCTGCGATCAACTTTGCTCAATTAACACAAACAGACGGTTCCTTCTTAGTCTCTAGAGAACCAATCAAAAATTTCACTTGGGATATGCTTAAAGGCAAAACCCTCCTTGGCCAAAGAAAAGGCGGGATGCCTGAAATGGTCAGTGAATATGTACAGCATTTAAATGGGGTTGAGCCTAAAGTAGATAATGAGATCATTCAGAACATAGATTATGCTAATTTAGGAAGTGCCTTTGTATCTGGTACAGGTGATTTTGTTCAACTTTTTGAACCCATTGCTTCGAAAATTGAATTAGAAGGAAAAGGTCATGTAGTGGCTTCCTTTGGACATGGAAGTGGAAAACTTCCATATACCGTATTTATTACAAAACAAAGTTTGATCGATAAAAATCCAGAGATCGTGCAGAAATTCGCCAATGCAATCTATATGGCACAACAATGGGTAAACGAAGCTTCTTTAGAAGATATCGCCGATGCAATTACCCCCCAATTCCAAGACTTTAATCGAGACGTGATGTTAAAAGTATTAGACCGTTATCGTTCCCAAGGTTCCTGGGCCACTGATCCCATTGTGGATGAAGAGGAATATCGTAATTTAGAAAAAGTAATGGAATATGCTGGAGAACTTAAAGAAAAGATTCCTTACGAAGCGATTGTGAATACAGAATTTGCGAAGAAAGCGATGGAACAGTAATTATAAAGGTTACCGTACCCTTCTATGAATAAAAAACAAGGTAAAAAGGGTACTCCTGAAAGTCGCTGCTTATGGGATATACAAACCCCTAAATGATAAATAGAAGAAAGGCGTTCAAATTTCGATATTTGATACGCCTTTTCGTTTGTAGTTCATTTAACCTAACAAAGCACTTACTGTATATGCACCAGGGCCAATCAATGCAACGCCAATGGCTACTGCAATCAAAATAAAATTGTATTCAAAACCGTTTGCTGTAGCCCAATAACCATTTTTACCGTGAACTGTAAAGATTGCGACTAACATCGTAATGACAATAAGTAAAGCTGCAAAGGGAATATATAAACCAAATGTAAATAAGAGTCCACCAACCAATTCACTTATACCTGCAGCAAATGCCATCAACACGCCTGGTTTCACACCAATCGATTCCATCCAACCTCCAGTTCCCTTTAATCCGTATCCTCCAAACCAACCAAAAAGTTTTTGAGAACCATGACCTGCAAATGTTAGTCCAACCACTAAACGAATAATAAGTAAACCTAAATTCATTTTTCTCATCTCCTTTAATTTGTAAAATTCATTTAAAAAAGTTATCAGCTAACTTTATGTAAGTAATGATAGATCAGTTACTTACTTTTGTCAAGTATATATGTTAAAATTATTTTTAAGGAGATGGTGATGATGGAAAATTTACATTTATGCCCAAAATTCGAATTTGCCTTTGAACTTTTAGGAAAACGTTGGACAGGTTTAATTATTCGTGTTCTCCTTCATGGAGCAAAAAGATTTAAAGATATATCCGAAGTCATTCCCAATATGAGTGATAAGATGCTTGTGGATCGTTTAAAACAATTAGAAGAAGCAGGAATCATTGTTCGAAAAGTTTATCCTGAGACCCCTGTTCGCATTGAATATGAATTGACCGAAAAAGGAAAAGCTCTAGAATCGGTTATGGATGAGGTTCAAAAATGGGCTGATACTTGGATCAAATAGACAACGGAGCCATTTGTAGCTCCGTTTTTAAATGACTATTTCATATGAATAAAGGTCTCAATATCTTGCTCAACTAATTTAAGGGAATTTCGCCAAAATTCTGGGGAACGAACATCAATCCCCATCGTTTTTGTGATATCTGCTACGTTCATTTTTCCTGTAACAGAAAGAAGTTTGTCATACTCAGGAACAAAATCTGCTCCCCTCTTTAAATATTCTGCATAAAGACCCTTAGCAAAAAGCATCCCAAAAGCATAAGGGAAATTATAGAAATGGCGCTCTGGGAAATAGTAATGAGGCTTACAAACCCACATGTACGGATGTAAAAAATCAGGTTCTAATCCATCTCCATAAGCTTCTTTTTGGGCATTTAACATGATTTCTTTTAGTTCATTCACTGATAGAGAGGCTTCTTTTCTACGCTTAAAGACTTCACTCTCAAATAAAAAGCGACTATAAATATCTACAATGACTTGGCCAGCATCAGATAGTTCATTCTCTAATATCGCAAAAGCTTCCTCTGGTTCCGCCTCTTGAAGAGCAGCATTTTTTACAATCGTTTCACAAAAAATTGAAGCCGTTTCGGCAATTGGCATTGGATAGTGGCTATTCAAAAAGGTTTGATCCATTAAACATGATCCATGGTAGCCATGTCCAAGTTCATGTGCCAAAGTCGTTACATCACTAAAGCTTCCTGTAAAGTTAGACAAGATCCTACTTTGCTTAATCACATGTAAATTAGAACAAAAGGCCCCGCCTCTTTTCCCTTCTCTTGGTTCTGCATCAATCCAATGTTCTGCAAAGGCACGATCAGCAAAATTTGCAAGTTTATCGCTAAAAGTTCTGAAATTCTTTACAATAAACTCTCTTGCCTCATCATACGTATATTTCATATCTACTTCACCCATTGGAGCAAACAATTCATAAAAGGGTAATCCGTTTTTATAGCCTAATAATTCTGCTTTTTTACGGAAAAATTTATGAAAAGAAGGTAAGCTTTCTCTCATCGCTGTTAACATAGCATCTAAGATTTCTTGATCCATTCTTGAATCTAATAAGGTTTTTTCCAAGGGGGATTGATACCCTCTTTTTTCACTAATGGTTATAAATTCTCCTTTGATTCCATTTAAAGAAGCAGCAGAAGATTCTTCAATTTTTTTGTAAGATTTTAATTCTGCCTCATAAGCCATCTTTCTAACTTGAGGATCACTATCGTAGGCCATATTTCGAACAACAGGTAACGGTAGTTGTTTTTCCTCGTCATTTACAGTGATCTCTACTAATAAGGTAGAGGTTAATAACTCTTGTAATTTTGCCCATGCTTTTGAACCTGTATTTTTCATTTTGGCAAGAATGACTTCTTCTTGCTCACTAAGGAGATATTGATTTTTATTCGCTTGCTCTAAAAGATAAAATCGGTGTTCTTTTAAAATTTCTGAAGATGAAATCAGCTGATCTAGATTGTTAAGAGAACCTAACCATTTCTGAAATTGAACAGTAGGTTCTGCCAATTCTGTACTCATCGTTTCTAACTTCTCCAGAGTCTTTAAAGCCTTCTCATTTTTAGCCTCAACACTAAGCGTTAGTTGCGCAAAACTTTGTAAACGGCTATATAAATGTAAAAAATCATTTTGAGTTGTAATGTATTTTTCAAGCTTTTTCACGGGTTCTTCTTGATTTGATAAATTGATTTTTGTCCATTTTTTAATCTGGCGAATCCCTTCTGTGCATTTTGTCAGATCTTGTTTAAATGCATCTGAATCAAATGATGGATATAAAGCATCTAGACTCCATCTCATTTTCATAGATTCATCCTCCTTTTTTGATTACACCTTAAGATTATTTCCAAATTTTTATATAATTCTCAATCCTATTGAAAAACCCTTCTTGGAAAGTTCATTTTTCCTTATATCTAAAGATGAACCCAACTTCTGCCTAGTGAATAGAATATGGAAGGAGGGATGACGATGAGTGAAATCTCCATTATTTTGGAACGCATAAGTAAGAACTATCATACACAAACAGATGAAATTCTAGCGGTCAAGGATATTGATTTATCGATAAAAAAAGGTGAATTTATTAGTCTGGTTGGACCAAGCGGATGTGGTAAAAGTACAATTTTGTCGATGATATCAGGCCTATTTCCACCATCTGAAGGGAAAATTATCATTAATGGTCAAGAAGTAACTGGTCCTTCACAAAAAATTGGATATATGCTACAACAAGACTATTTACTAAAATGGCGTACGATTGAAGAGAATATCCTCCTAGGTTTAGAGATACAAGGAAGATTAAATGAAATAACAAAAAAACATGCTCTATACCTGTTAGATGAAATGGGGCTATCTTCTTATGCTAAAGCACATCCAAACCAATTATCAGGCGGAATGAGACAGCGGGTTGCTTTGGTTCGGACATTAGCGACAAACCCAGATATTTTGTTATTAGATGAACCGTTTTCTGCATTAGACTACCAAACCAAATTAAAGTTAGAAGACCTAGTAGTAGAAACGATTCGTAAGCATCAAAAAACCACAATTCTAGTTACCCATGACCTTGGTGAAGCCATTGCCATGTCAGACCGAGTCGTCATTTTAGGAAAAAATCCTGGGCACGTGAAAAAAATCATTCCAATCCCCGATGGATTGCGTGATCCTCTTCCTTTTATAACAAGAGAAAAATCTGAATTTCAAACTTATTTTCATATGATATGGGGGGAAATGGATAATGATGAATAAGTTTTTTACAAAAGGTGCAAAATCTATTGAACACGGTGCCTACTTAGCCAAACTGCGGTTAAACCACATCTATGTCCGAATTACCCAACTGATCATTGTTATCATTTTTCTTGGTATGTGGGAATTAACCGTAAATCTTCAATGGGTTGATGAATTTTTATTTAGTAAACCCAGTAAAATCTGGGGATTATTTGTACAAATGTTGGTTGCAGGTGAATTACAGCATCATATCTATATTACCGTATTGGAGACCTTTGTGGGATTTATCTTGGGAACGGTCTTTGGTACTGCTCTTGCCACCCTCATCTGGGTATCACCTTTTATATCAAAAGTGTTAGATCCTTATTTAGTTATTTTAAATGGGATGCCAAAGGTTGCCTTAGGTCCTATTTTTATTGTTGCCTTTGGAGCTGGATATGTCTCAATTATTGTGATGGCTTTAGCTATTTCCATTATCATTACAACGATCGTCGTGTATACAAGTTTCAAGGAAGTGGATCCTAATTATCTAAAACTAGCCCAAACATTTGGAGCGAAAAAGTATCAAATCTTTTTCAAAATTATTTTGCCTGCTTCTTTTCCTACGATCATCTCCACATTAAAAGTGAATGTTGGTTTGTCTTGGGTAGGGGTCATTGTAGGGGAATTTTTAGTTTCTAAAGCAGGACTCGGCTATTTGATTATCTATGGTTTCCAAGTTTTTAATTTAACATTGGTTATGATGAGTTTATTTGTCATTAGCATTGCAGCAACCGTTATGTATCAAGCTGTATCTCTTCTTGAGAAAAAAATTCTATCGATTCATGAATAAGTTTATCATTGGAAAGATAGGTGTCCCACATGATATACTAAATAAGCCTAGCAAACTATAACTAACATTTTAGAGGTGGGAGTGGTAGATAGTGAAAAATAAACGTTTTCTAGCAGATTCTATTCTGCTAATAGTGGCTCTCATTTGGGGAACCACTTTTGTTATGGTTCAAAACGCGATCTCTATTTTATTACCACATAGTTTTAATGGTATCCGTTTTGCTCTTGCTTCATTAATTTTGTTTCCTATCATTCTCATGATTGATCGAAATAGTTTCACATCCCTTGGCAAAAGAGGATGGATCGCAGGAACCTTGTTGGGAGTTTTTTTATTTGGAGGATACGCATTTCAAACGGTTGGCTTATTGTACACCTCTGCATCAAAAGCAGGGTTTATCACCGGTTTAAACGTTGTTCTGGTTCCCATTTTCTCAATTCTGTTGTTAAAGGTTCTTCCAAAATGGCCAACGATTTTAGGGAGTATTCTTGCAGCTGTTGGACTTTATCTTTTGACGATGGTCGAAACATCAAGTATCCAATTTGGGGATTTCTTGATCTTTATGTGTGCGATTTTCTTTGCTTTACAAATCGTATTTACTGGAAAATACGCTCCGAATTATCCAACTTTACCCTTGGCTTGGATTCAAATTAGTGTTGTTGCTATCTTAAGTTTAATCTTTGCATTTTTGTTTGAGGACTTTACTCATCAAGTCATTTTAGGTGTTATCCTACAAAAAGAAGTATTATTCGCATTATTTATTACTGCAGTTTTTGCAACTACTTTTGCTTTTGTCGCTCAAACGATGCTACAAACCTATACAACATCAACTCGTGTTGCCATAATCTTTTCTATGGAACCTGTCTTTGCCGCTTTAACATCTTATTTGATTCAAAATGAAAGATTAACCTCTTTTGCTATCATCGGTGGATTGTTTATTATCCTTGGAATGATCTTAGCAGAGATTCCACCAGAAGCATTTGCAAACAAAATTCGATTTAAAAGCAAAAGAAATGACCTGGTATAATTTTATTCCAGGTCATTTTCCTCTTTATTTGTGATATAAGGGATGATTTCATTCCATAATTGATCTTTTCCATATCCTGTTTCTGATGAAAACAACACGATTTTATCTTCAGGAGCCAATTGTAAGATTTCTATGGCAATTTTACGATGTTTTTCCCATTTTCCTTTGGGAATTTTATCTGCTTTGGTTCCAATGACAAGAACAGGAATTCTAAAGTGCTTTAGCCATTCATACATCATTTGATCATCCTTTGTGGGCGGATGGCGTAGATCTGTTATTAGCAAAACAATTTTTAATTCCTCACGTTTGGTTAGATATTCTTCGATCATTTTTCCCCAAGCAGCCCTTTGCTGCTTAGAAACTTTTGCAAAGCCATATCCCGGTAAATCGACAAAATAAAATTGTTGATTTATACGATAAAAATTTAAGGTTTGAGTTTTGCCAGGTTTTGAACTGGTTCTTGCCAATCCTTTACGTTGGATCATTTTATTAATAAGAGATGACTTTCCTACATTGGAACGCCCTGCCAGAGCAATTTCTGGTAGGGCTTCCTTTGGATACTGGCTAGGTTTTACTGCACTTATGACAATTTCTGCTTCCGTTACTTTCATTGTTCCACCAACGCCTTTTCCAACACTTGATCCAGATGTTCTACAGGGATAAAAGTTAGATCCTTCTTCACACTATCAGGAATATCCTCTAGATCTTTTTCATTATCTTTAGGAATGATAATCGTTGTTAGACCGGCTCGATGAGCAGCCAAAGATTTTTCCTTAAGGCCACCAATAGGTAATACTCTCCCCCTTAAGGTAATCTCTCCAGTCATTCCTACGTGTTTAGAAACTGGAATACCTGTTAATGCGGAAACTAAAGCAGTAGCCATCGTAATTCCCGCTGAAGGGCCATCTTTTGGTATTGCACCTTCAGGAACATGGATATGGATATCATTTTTCTCCAAAAATTCTGGGTCAATTTTTAAGTCATTTGCCTTTGAACGTATATAGCTAAATGCTGCTTGAGCAGATTCTTTCATCACATCGCCTAATTGCCCTGTTAGGGTTAGTCTTCCTTTGCCAGGAAAAACAGATACTTCTATGGTTAACGTATCACCGCCAACAGCTGTCCACGCTAATCCTGTTACAGCACCAATTTGATCCTCTGTTTCAGCCATTCCATAACGAAATCTAGATTTGCCTAAAAATTGATTTACATTTTTGGCGGTAACTACCACTTTTTTCTTTTCCCCTATGACGATGATTTTCGCCGCTTTTCTACTTAATGTCGCCATCTGTCTTTCTAGATTTCTTACCCCTGCTTCCCTTGTGTAACGACGGATTACTTCGATAATTGCATCCTCATGTACTTGAAGCTTATCTTTCGATAATCCATGTTCTTCCATTTGTTTTGGAAGCAAGTATTTTTTGGCGATTTGTAGTTTTTCTAATTCTGTATAACCTGAAATTTCTAAGACTTCCATTCGATCTAATAAAGGCCTTGGAATAGTATGTACTGTATTGGCTGTTGTAATAAACATAACCTTTGATAAATCATATGGAATCTCAATATAGTGGTCACTAAAGGTATTATTCTGTTCTGGGTCTAACACTTCTAATAAAGCAGATGCAGGGTCACCTCTAAAGTCTGAAGCCATCTTATCAATTTCATCTAAGATAAAGACCGGATTGATGGTTCCTGCCGTTTTCATCCCTTGGATGATTCGACCTGGCATTGCTCCAACATAGGTTCTTCGATGACCTCTAATTTCTGATTCATCACGTACCCCGCCAAGAGAAATTCGAACAAATTTTCTTCCTAAAGATTTGGCTATCGACTTCGCTAGTGAGGTTTTACCTACCCCTGGAGGCCCAACCAAACAAAGGATAGGCCCTTTTAATTTTTTGGTAAGTTTTTGAACAGCCAAATACTCAAGCACACGTTCCTTGGCCTTTTCTAAACCATAATGATCTGTATCAAGGATTTCCTGAGCTTTTTTAATATCGAGATCATCTTCAGTACTTTGTGTCCAGGGTATATCAAATAACCAATCAATATAGGTTCGAATCACTGTTCCTTCTGCAGAAGCAGTAGGTATTTTCTCAAGACGATCAATTTCCTTGGTGATTTTCTCAAGTACATAGTCTGGAGCTTCAAGCTGATTTAACTTATTACGAAGCTCTTCTACTTCACCTGCTCGCCCTTCCTTATCCCCGAGTTCCTTCTGAATAGCTTTCATTTGTTCACGCAAATAATATTCCTTTTGCGTTTTTTCCATCTGTTTTTTAACTCGCTGGCTAATTTTCTTCTCTAGTTCTAGAACTTCTCTTTCATTATTTAGAATTTCTAAGATTTTTTCTAAACGTTCTTTTACAGACACCAACTCTAAAATATCTTGTTTATCTTTAATCTTTAATGGTAGATGAGAAGCAATGACATCAGTGAGACGCCCAGGCTCATCAATATCAACGATAGAGGCTAATGTTTCTGGTGAGATTTTTTTCGATACATTCACATATTGTTCAAATTGCTCTAGGGCAGATCTCATTAATGCTTCGACAATCGCATCCGCCTCATCCTGCTCTTCTAGCACCCGATAAACTACTTCAAAATAGGAATCTTCCTTAACGTATTCTACAATTCTCGCCCGATAAAGTCCCTCAACCAAGACGCGAATCGTACCATTCGGTAATTTTAACATTTGTCGAACCTTTGAAACGGTTCCGATTTTATAAATATCTTGAATGGAAGGTTCTTCTATTTGAACTTTTTCTTGAGTCGCTAATAGAATAAGGGAATCATCTTTCATCATTGCTTGATCTAATGCCTTAACCGATTTTTCCCTGCCAACATCTAAATGCAATACCATACTTGGATAAACAAGTAGGCCTCTTAATGGTAAAAGAGGAAGGGTTTTTTCTTTTTTATCACTTGAACCCATTCTTTAGCACCTCCATGCCAAAAATACAGAACAAAAAAGCAATATCTATGTACATTCAAATGAAATTTTAACCTATATTTATCTATTTGTCTAATTCATAGCTTTAAAATTTAATGTGGTAGGAGATGCTGAAAAAACTTCGGCAGTCATTGCATAAGACTCTTCTTCGACTTTTGTTAAAGCCCAATCTAAGACTTCTTCAATCGTCTCTACTTTTATTACTTCGATACCTTGAAATTCTTTGAAAATGTGCTGCCAATTTTCTTTTGGAATCAATATTCTTTTTACTCCTGCTTGTCTTGCTGCCTCAACCTTAGCAATCACACCACCAATCGGTTTTACTTTTCCATGAATACTTACTTCCCCAGTCATCGCCAGTCTTGAGTCGATCGGAATCTTTTTGACCGCAGAATAGATCGCCGTGGCCATCGTGATCCCTGCAGAAGGTCCGTCGATTGGAGTTCCTCCTGGGAAATTGATATGAATATCGTAATCATAAGGATTGATGTCTGTCTTTAGGTTTAGAACGGTTAACACATTTTCTAAGGAGCCTAAAGCCATACTCTTCCTTCTGATAGTTTTTTGGGAACCACCTATCTGTTCTTCTTCTACCACTCCAGTGATTTTCACCTTTCCTTGCCCAAGGCTAGCTTTTTTAGCAGTGACTTCAATTTCTAATAAGGTTCCCATATTTGGCCCATAGACAGCTAAACCATTCACTACACCAATTTCTGCTTTCCCAGAAATTTGGTGATCAGGTCTTGGCGATAATTGACTACTTTGAATAACCCATTCAAAATCTTTAGCTAAAATCATTTTTCGGTGCTCTGATAGCGCAATTCCTGCAGCAATTTGAACCAAATTAACAGCCTCACGGCCATTATTTGCATACTTTTTACCAATTTCAATCACATCTTGTTCATACTGTAGTTCAATTTTATCTAAAGCGTTTTTAATAATGATCGCTATATCATTAGAAGTTAATGGTTTAAAAAAGATTTCTACACATCTTGATCGAATCGCTGGAGGTATCTCATGGGGTTGTCTAGTGGTTGCACCAACCAAGCGAAAGTCTGCTGGAAGACCATTTTGAAAGATATCATGGATATGCTTTGGTATATTCGGATCTTCCGAATTATAATAAGCACTTTCTAGGATCACTTTTCTGTCTTCCAATACTTTTAATAATTTATTGATTTGAATCGGATGTAATTCACCAATTTCATCAATAAATAAGATGCCACCATGGGCTTTTGTTGCTGCTCCAGGTTTGGGTTGAGGAATTCCTGCTGCTCCCATCGCCCCTGCTCCTTGATAAATAGGATCATGAACAGATCCTATCAATGGATCTGCAATCCCACGTTCGTCAAATCTAGCAGTTGTTGCATCGATTTCAACAAACTTTGAATCCATATTAAATGGTGAATAAGGAAGTTGCCTTGCTTCATTTAAGACTAATCGAGCGGCTGCAGTTTTACCTATTCCTGGTGGTCCATAAATGATCACATGTTGAGGATTGGGACTGCAAAGAGCTGCTCGTAAAGCCTTTAATCCTTCTTGTTGTCCAATGATTTCTTGAAACGTACTCGGTCTTGTTTTCTCTGCCAATGGTTCGGTTAAGGAAATTTGTCTTAGTTTCTGCAACTTTTCTAATTCTTTCTTTGATTCTCGATCGACTGCTGTTCGATTTTGATGTTGGTTCCTTAGCAAATTCCAAAAATAGAGACCTATGATGATCCCAAAAAACACTTGTATACTTATAATTATCGCTGTAAAATTCATTGATATCCCCCCAAGGTTTTCCTTTTAGTGTTTAGAAACTAACATATAGTATTGCCTTAGGAGGGAAATGGTAATCACAAAGAGTAAAAAAGAAATGGCATGTTTCAGCCATTTCTAAAATGTGATTACTGTTTATTCATTGATCTTATGCACTTTCCTCTTTGCGGGTCACAGGAAGGATTTCTCCTTCATGATTATAAAGCGTAGGTGGTAGTTTTTTTACGATGCAATCTTCGGTAATGACACATTTAGATACATCATTTCTAGAAGGTAATTCATACATTACATTTAGTAGAACTCCTTCTATGATGGAACGAAGTCCCCTTGCACCGGTATTTCGTTTCATTGCTTCCTTAGCAATTGCAACCAATGCATCTTGTTCAAACTCCAATTTTACATTATCCATCTCAAGTATCTTTTGATATTGTTTCACTAATGCGTTTTTAGGTGTTGTTAGAATTTGAATAAGCGCCTCTTCATCCAACTGATCCAAGGTAGAAATCACGGGAATACGACCAACAAACTCTGGGATCAAACCAAATTTCAAAAGGTCTTCAGGTAATACCTTAGAAAGAATTTCTCCTTTTGTGGGTTCTGTTCCAGCAGTTGAGCCAAACCCAATCACTTTTTTACCAATACGACGTTTTATGATATTTTCAATACCATCAAATGCTCCACCTACTATGAATAAAATATTGGTCGTATCAATTTGAATAAACTCTTGATGGGGGTGTTTACGACCTCCTTGTGGTGGTACACTGGCAGTGGTTCCTTCCAAGATTTTAAGAAGTGCTTGTTGAACTCCTTCTCCAGAAACATCGCGGGTAATCGATGGGTTCTCAGATTTTCTAGCAATTTTGTCGATTTCATCAATATAAATAATTCCCCGCTCAGCACGTTCTATATCATAATCAGCCGCTTGAATCAATTTAAGTAGAATGTTCTCTACATCTTCCCCAACATAACCAGCTTCTGTTAGTGAAGTGGCATCAGCAATCGCAAAAGGAACATTTAGAATTTTAGCCAATGTTTGTGCTAATAAAGTTTTTCCACTGCCTGTAGGTCCTAACAATAAGATATTGCTTTTCTGTAATTCAACATCATCAAATTTATTGGTGATGTTAATTCTTTTATAATGATTATATACGGCAACAGAAAGCGTTTTCTTCGCAGATTCCTGACCAATCACATACTGATCCAATATTTCCCTAATTTCTTGTGGTTTTGGTACATCTTGAAGGTTTACTTCCTCTTCATGGCCAATTTCTTCTTCAATAATCTCATTACATAGTTCAATACACTCATCACAAATATATACGCCAGGTCCTGCAACAAGTTTGCGAACTTGTTCCTGGGACTTACCACAAAAAGAACATTTTAGTGTTCCCTTTTCATCGCTAAATTTAAACATTCTAAAAATTCACCCCTAACTAAGGTATAAAGTGAGGATCTTGCTACCATCAAAGTTCTATGCACTTTTTTACCTATTGTATCATAAATTGTGTCATGAATGTTAAAAACAAGGCACGGAACTCCGTGCCTTTTTTATTTTTTGTCAACTCTTTTACTTACTTTGCTCTAATAAAAAATCAATGGTTTTGCGAATTTGCAGATCTGCTTTTAAGCCTTCCAAACCATCACGTGCGGAGAAGATTTGACGAATTTCTTCTACATCACGTTGGTATTGTTCTGCTAAATGTTGTAATTCATGCTCTAGTTCTTCATCCGATACTTCAATATTCTCTGCTTTTGCAATCGCATCTAATACTAAATTGGTTTTAACATGATTTTCTGCGTCTTTTTTGAACTGTTCTTTTAATCCATTTTCATCTGTCCCAGAGAATTGATAGTAAAGATCTAAATTCATGCCTTGATAAGCAAGCTGTTGTTCAAAATCCTTAATCATTCGATCTACTTCGTTGTTAACCATCACTTCAGGAATATCTACAGTCGCATTTTCCGCTGCTTTTTCTACTACAGTATCTTTACGATAGTGTTCTTCCTCATGTGCGGCTTTCTCTTCTAATTTTTTCTTAATATCCGCTTTTAATTCATCTAATGTTTCAAAATCCACATCTTTTGCAAAATCATCATTTAATTCTGGTAATTGTTTTCGTTTAATATCATGGAGTACGACTTTAAATATTGCTTCTTTACCAGCTAAATCTTCACTATGATAGTTTTCTGGGAAAGTAACGACAACGTCTTTTTCGTCACCTTTTTTCATACCGATGATTTGGTCCTCAAACCCTGGAATAAACGTCCCAGATCCAATCTCTAATGAATAATTATTCCCTTTGCCACCTGGGAAAGCAACACCATCTACAAAACCTTCAAAATCGATCACTGCAATATCTCCATTTTCAACAGAGCCTTCTTCTACTACAATTAATTCAGCATGACGATTTTGCAATTGTTTTAATTCGTCTTCAATATCTTCTTCTTTTACAGAGAAATCTTTAGCTAAGATTTCTAACCCTTTATATTCGCCCAATTGAACTTCAGGTTTAACTGTAACTGTTGCCTTAAAGATAAAAGGTTGACCTTGTTTAATTTGTTCTACATCAATTTCTGGACGATCCACTGGTTCGATTTTGGTTTCTTCAATTGCTTGGGAATAAGCTTCAGGTAACAAAATATCCAATGCATCATTGTAAAGCACTTCTACTCCAAAACGTTTTTCGAAGATATTACGTGGTACTTTTCCTTTACGAAATCCAGGTACATTTACTTGTTTAACTACCTTTTTAAATGCTTGGTCTAAGGCCTTTGTTACTTTTTCAACCTCTACTTCTACCTGAAGAACCACTTGATTCTTCTCTTTTTTTTCGACACTTGCTTTCATCTTATAAATTCCCCTCCTAAAACTCTTCCACCTATTTAAACCCATTACATGGTTTACTTCTATTAGGTCAAATTCGATCTACATGACAGTATAACCATTACATTATAACATAAACCTGTTTCTTTTCAATAACTGAATAAACCATCTAAGTTGAAGGTTTTATCATCATAAGAAAACCCACAAAAGTAACAACTTCTTTAGAAGCTGCTCCGATTACTTTTGTGGGATAAATATAGAAAACAGTTATGTACAATATAAAGCTGGCGTCCCAGGAGGGATTCGAACCCCCGACACACGGCTTAGAAGGCCGTTGCTCTATCCTGCTGAGCTACTGAGACTTGTCTTAATACAAACAAGATGATGGAGCGGATGACGGGAATCGAACCCGCGTTATCGGCTTGGGAAGCCGGTGTTCTACCATTGAACTACATCCGCCTAAATAAAATATCTCTAAATGACAAATGTTATTATAGCAATTTTAGGATTTAAGGTCAACATACTCTATTTTATTTTTTAGTTTTCTTATTGCATGAGCACGATGACTAATCTTGTTTTTTAGTGTCGGATCGATTTCTGCCATAGTCATTTTATATTGTGGTAGATAAAAGATCGGATCATAACCAAAACCATGTTCTCCCTTTGGTTCATAACCAATCATACCCTTACACGTTCCTCTTACAATGATAGTTTCTTCTCCTGGAATGGCAAAAGCAATTACACTGACAAACTGTGCAGTTCTCTTTTCCATATCAATGCTAGTCATCATATTTAATAATTTATGTATATTTTTTTGATCATTCTTTTCTTCTCCAGCAAAACGAGCGGAATAGATACCCGGTTTCCCACCTAAGGCATCAACCATTAAGCCTGAATCATCAGCAATTGTTGGTAACTGTAGTTGATCACTTATGGTTTCTGCTTTTTTCTTCGCATTTTCCTCAAAGCTTTCTCCATCTTCTTCAATATCTGGAATCTCACCAAATTCTTCTAAAGATTGAACACGGATTCCAAATGACTGAAACATCTCTTGAAATTCTTTAATTTTACCTTTATTTGTTGAGGCTATTACTACTTCCTTGATCTTCAACCGATTTCACTCCTACTAAATTTGCAACCTCTGCTAGAGCTTCTTTTTGGTACTCAATTAATTGCAAAATTCCCTGTTTCCCTAAAGATAATAATTGTCCTAGTTCTTCTTCTGTAAATGGAGATTCCTCACCAGTTCCTTGTATTTCAATATATTTACCTTCACCTGTCATCACAATATTCATATCTACTTTTGCTTGTGAATCCTCTTCATACATTAAATCTAAACGAGGTTCACCGTCAATAATTCCAACACTTGTTGCAGCAATAAAGGTCTGAATGGGCATGCTTGCTAATTTACCGTTTGTTATTATATGATGACATGCATCGACCATAGCAACAAAAGCACCAGTAATGGAAGCTGTTCTAGTTCCACCATCTGCCTGAATGACGTCACAATCAATTAGAATTGTTCTCTCACCTAAGGCTTCAAAATTAATGACTGATCGTAATGCCCTACCAATTAACCTTGAAATCTCCATTGTTCTTCCACTTACTTTACCCTTTATCGATTCTCTTTGATTTCTTGTATGGGTAGCTCTTGGAAGCATCGAATATTCAGCGGTGACCCAACCTTTTCCTTCCCCACGCATAAAAGGTGGAACGCGTTCTTCAACCGTCGCAGTACAGATGACTTTTGTATCTCCGACTTCAATTAATACTGAACCTTCTGCATGTTTTATGTAATTTCTTGTGATCTTTACTTTTCTTAATTCATTATTCTTTCTCTCATCTGGTCTCATCATCAAATCCTCCAATTTTTGTTCTTCCATTACATATTATGACCAATATCGTTTGATCTTTGCAAGAGTTTTACCATTAACAAAAACCTCTATCAAAGTTTTCTCGAAGAGGTAGTCAACTCCTTCTTTAGAGGAAGTTTTTGATGCCGATTGTTCGAGTTTAACTTTACTTTATTACTTTAATAAAATTAAACTTTCCAATACGGTAATAAAGGGGAGTTTATCAACCAACCCCCCTTTAACTTATTTCTCAACATTTTTATTGTGGGTTTTATTACAATAAACTTGCATTGATTGCAATTGGTCTTACAATTGGCTTCGATTGATTCTCTTTTAAGGTTTCGGTTTTTCCTTGAACTTTAATTTGCACTGATTTGGCTGGAGTATTCTCAGTAAGTGACCATACGATCATATCTATCACTTTTTGAGATAATTCTTGATTAAAGCCTAATAAATCATCGCTAAAATCGGCAACGACAAGATTGTTACTTACTTTTACATCTAATACTTTGGTCGATGGAAGCAAGGAACTGGTTAGATCAGTTCCTGACTTTGGACCAAGAATTAATTGTTCAATCGTTGCTTTTGCAATATCTTCAGTTGCCGGGATCAATCTTGTCACGGGAACTAAATATTCATGATCAGCTGTTGTTCTTTGAAAATAGATTGTCACAGGTGTCGTATGACCCATTTGAATGTTGTTTGCTAATTCAAGATTAATTCCATCTAATCGACTTAAAGGCCCTAATATTGGAGTTTTCCACTTTGGCATCTCTGTTAAAGGATAACCATTTACAGTAATTTCCACTTGTTCAACTGTTGGAAATTCAGTTAATGTCCATGTAATCGCATCTAAAATCTTCTTCTCATCGGCTGCACTTTCTGCTTCATAATTTAAAAATTCTCTTGAAAAGTCTACTTTTGCCAATTTTTGATCAGCTACTACTTTCATGGATAGTTTTGTTCCTGCAGGAATGACTGGTTTAAATCCAGCTGGTAACATTGCAGCTGCTGGTCCATCTACGATCATATAATTTAATACTTCTTGACCAATTCCAACAACTTTAGGAATATCCATGGTTAAGGGCACGACATCCCCTTTTTCATCTAAAAAATAAATCGTAAATTTCACTGTCTTCATATCTTGGTCGTTTTCAGCACTTGAAGATGTTTGATCTGGATTTACATTCGTTACCTCAAGTGTACTACCTGTCGTATCTTGACTTTCTAAGGTTGCTGGTGGTGGATCAATCTCTGTTTTTTCTTCTGGTCCATATAATCCACATCCTGTTAAAAGGATAGCCACCATACTGAACATGATGATCCATTTCATACCGTTTCCTATCATCATCTTTTCCCTCCTCAAGGCAATATCTATAATTATTTATACGAGCCCTGAGGAGAAATAGACCAACATTGTCCAAAAAAATTACAAATTAACCGACTCTACTTCTATTTTTTGGCCTAACCATTGTTCTGCAATTTGTTTGAAATGTATTGGATCTCCAGTTGTATAAAAACGATGAGCAGATGAATTTAAATGATGAGCAGCAATGTTTTGGTAATGAAGAATCGTACTTACTTCTCTCGCTGTTTCTTCAGCCGAACTTAACAGCTTTACATGACTTCCTACCACCTCTTGGATGTACTCACTAAGAATCGGGTAATGGGTACAGCCTAAAATCAATGAATCTATTTCTTTTTTGGCTATAGGTTTTAATGCTTCATTTACAATTTTTTTGATTTCCTCTTTTTCTTGAATACCACTTTCTACGAGTGGAACCAAAGAAGGGCATGCTTGACTAACAATAGATAGTTTAGGATTAATCTTTTTTAATGTTTGTTCGTATGCCCCACTAAAAATCGTTCCCTCTGTGCCAATCACACCGATTTTACCTGTTTTTGTGTGTTTAATCGCAGCTAAGCTACCAGGTCCTATGACGCCAACAACCGGAATATTCACTTTCTCTTTCACTGTATCTAAAGCAGCAGCTGTAGCCGTATTACAAGCAATTACAATCATTTTCACTTTTTGCTTCACTAAAAAATTGACAATTTCTAAGGTAAATTCTTTTACTTCCTCAGCAGGTCTAGAACCATATGGACACCTTGCTGTGTCTCCAAAGTAAATGACTTTCTCTTTTGGTAGTTGTCTAAAGATCTCTTTAACTACCGTTAACCCCCCTACTCCAGAATCTAATATCCCTATTGGTTGTTCTTCCATTATCTTCGGTTCCCCCTAAGAAGTCTTCATTCAAAGTTAAATATCCTTATCCATTTTTTCAAATAACTGTTGAAGCGCTAACTGAATTTTTTCTACTTCTTTTGGTTCCATATCTAGCAAAATACTTGATAAATAATCCCTTCTTGCTTCTAACACATCAGAAATAATTTGCTTCCCTTTTTCTAATAAGTGAATCTGTACAACACGGCGGTCTTTTTGATTCCGAACTCTTTCTACTAAATGGTTTTTCTCCATACGATCAATTAAGTCAGTTGTTGTACTAAAAGCTAAAAACATTTTATTGCTTAATTCACCGATCGTCATGTCCCCTTCCTCATTTAGCCACTGTAAAGCAACAAATTGTGGTGGGGTAATCGGAAAATCATTTAAGATTTCTCTTCCTTTTCTCTTAATGATTCCACTAATTTTTCTGAGTACGTATTCAATTTTTTCAATTTGTTGACGAGGGTGTTCCATATCTAAGAAACCTCCAAATACTTTTACATTTACTTATGTATTATATCAGAAAATGATTAAGATAACCCATTAGATTAAAAGACCCTACTAAATAGTAGAGTCTTTTAGGGGGTTAGCAGCGGTCTAAATTTTAAGTTCCCCGAGCCGAACCAATTCAACAACTGCTTGAGATCTTCCTTTGACACCAAGTTTCTGTATTACATTGCTGATATGGTTTCTAACAGTTTTTTCGCTAATAAACAGTTGTTTTGCGATTTCTTTTGTTGTCTTATCCTGAACCAATAATTCAAATACTTCTCTTTCTCGATTCGTCAACAGTGGTTTTGCATGCTGGTCATTACCCTTCAAAAGTTCCATCCCTCCTTGCTCGGGCTCATCAATTCACAAGGGAGATTTCAAATTATATTATGTGAAATGCATGAAGAAAGTGCATGGGTAAACTAGGCGATCATGGAATTTTAATAATTTCTTCAGCTGCAAAAGATAAAGATTCTAAACCTTTTTCTGTAACAACATAGGTATTTTCGATACCTATCACCCCTTTACCTGGAAAGGTGAATTTAGGTTCAATTGCAATGACCATTCCAACTTCTAAAGGCTGGTCTAACCCTTTTGCTAACACTGGCCATTCATCTAACTCAAGTCCAACCCCATGACCTAAGAACTTAACTTGATCCTCCTTAAATCCCATAAAATAATCTTCTAAACCAGCTTCTTTTGCCATTTTTAAAGCATTTAAATAATGTTGTGACCATAATGTGCCAGGTTTTGCTTGTTTCTCCGTATCCTTTAAGATATGCAATGAAACCTGATATGCTTCTTCTAATTCCTTTTCCAGTTCACCAATGATTGCCATACGAGTTTGGTCAACAATATAACCATTCACTGCAATCGCCATATCAATTAAAATAGGTTCATTTTTCTCAATCTTTTTCCAACCGGCCCCTTGTGGCATGGCTGGAGTTAAACCTTCTCCACCGGCAGGGCCATCAAAAGATGAGGGTACTGTTGCTGAACCTCCAGAAACAACCATCCCTAATACGATTTCTTGGTTATATGCTCTCATTCTAACTTGACCAATATGTCCTCTCACTCTTATAAATCTTTCTAATTCTGCAATAAATTCAACTTCTGTCATACCTAATCTTAAAAGATTTGGAACAGCTTGCATGGCATCATACGCCACTTGAGCAGATTGACGAATCATCTCAATTTCGTAGGCAGATTTGATGCTTCGTTGTAAACGAATCGTTGGAGAAAGGTCATAGAATTGCGTATCTGAAAATACTTTTTTGATTCGTACAAATTGATTATAAGGCAACACATCTAATTCAATTCCTACTTTTCTAAAAAGGTATCCTTTTTTTAAAAGTTGCTCAGGCAAATTTTTTAACGAGCCTAATGCTTCGATATTAAAAGGTGTTTCCTCTTTTGCTCTAACCATACTCTTTTTGACGAACAAGAGAGGTTCGCCGATCTTAGGGATAAACATTATTGAGTTTTGCATCGTACCTGAATAATAAAAGAGGTCTACATGCTGAGTAAGCAATGCTCCGTCATATTGCAGATGCTCAAGTAGTTGTTGTAGTTTTGCTACTCTCTCTTTTAGTTCCTGTTTAGGAACAACTTGATAATTCATTCAATCACCTACTTTATATTTTTCATAATTTTCTGAACAATATGCATCTCTATTGTACCTTAAACTTAAAAAAGAAAAAACCTCGATTTTGAGGTTTCTTTTGATCGCCAATTCAATTTACCACTCCATTTTTATAGTTAAATTTTATTTTGACAGAATTCGAGTATTTTCTCCATCGGTAGATAGTCCTAATTTTGTTGGAATATTGTTGCTTTTTACAAAATAGAATAGGTAGATTCGGGTAAAGAGGTCGAATTTTATCAATAAGTTGATAATGGTTGACAAAAATCCAATTCGCTTCTCTTGTGTCAATAGCAGGAACCCCTACTTCATGCTCTGAAAGTTGCAACATAGGAAATGGTAAGACATGGTATACGAAAATAACATTACCAAATGCTGAACAAGCTTGTATAGCTTCTTGAATCGAATAAGAAGCACTTGATTCTAAAAAATGCACCGGTTCAAAACCAAACCGTTCTAATAAATGTTGTCTATCTTGTTGTTGTGTTTTGTTTTGTCTTAAAATCGTTAACCTCGGAGATAAAACAGGATATTGATAAAGTAAATACTCGTAATCAATGCCATGAAAGTACATCATTTATTAAATGGATTTAAATAAATCCAGCCAATGATTGTATTCTTTATCTGTTTGTTCTAAAGGGGTAAACTTAAAATATTGCTCTGCCCATTTTAGCAATTCGTTCCTCCCTGTGAATGTAAAGGTTTCTTCTCCCCATTCTGTCGATATTTTTCTAACGATGATTTGCCTTCCTTGTACTTCTACATGCATTTGATTCCATTTGTCAAATTTATAGATCTGATGTTTATCCAATTCGCTCTCTCCTTTAATTCCCTTGATTGATATAGTTGTTAATTAAGTGTACAATTTGTCTATCATTGTAAATAGTATAGCATTTATTTCCTATCTCTAGTATGTTCAAATGAAGGATACCTATTTCTGTAAGGGTGGAAAAAGATGAAAGAATTAATGAATGTAACGATTCCTATTGAATGGGAAGGAATGATGATCAAAGAAATTTTATTTGATCATTACCATTTTTCTAGAAAATCGTTAAGTAAAATTAAAACTAACAATGGAATTTACCTAAATGGGAAAGCAGTCTATGTATCAACCCGTGTAAAACAAGGAGATCAATTACGGCTTTTGATTCCTATTGAAACTTCTTTTGATATCCTCCCACAACCTATCCCTTTAGATATTCGCTATGAGGATCAGGATGTGATTGTAATCAATAAACCTGCAGGAATTGTAGTACATCCAACAAGAAATCATTATCTTGGCACGATTGCTAATGGGCTGATGCATTATTGGAATGAAAAAGGGGACCAATGTCGTTTTCGCCCTGTTCATCGATTAGATAAAGATACAACCGGCCTTTTTGTCGTCGCTAAAAACCAATATGCTCACCATCAATTAGCATTACAATTACATGATCGAAGTTTGAAACGAACTTATTTAGCGTTGGTTCATGGATATGTAACGAAAGAAAAAGGGGTAATCGATGCACCCATTATGAAAGATCCTAATCATGCTATAAAAAGAATTGTAGTAACAAACCAACAACCGGAAGCCAAATCGGCTATTACTTATTATAAAACCATCGAAAGTTTTACAGATTTTTCATTATTAGAGTTACTATTAGCAACAGGAAGAACCCATCAGATACGTGTTCATATGAGCTGGATCAATCATCCCTTAGTTGGTGATGAATTGTATGGCGGGAAGACAGGTGAACATTGGTTAAATCATCAAGCCTTGCACGCCTCTAAGTTATCGTTCTATCATCCAATCACTCGTGAATATTTAACCTTTCAGGCGGAATTACCAACAGATATGCAAACTCTTATTTTCAGGGCGATAAACTAAATTTTGGCATGATAAAATAGCACACTTCCTTTTTATTTCCCATATGCTGTGATGAACAAATGAAAAGGAGGTTTGTTAATGACTTACATTGTTCAACCTGGTGATACTTTATGGGCAATTGCAGCTCGTTTTGGTACGACACCCCAAGCCATTATGCAAGCAAATGGGTTAACTGACCCTAATTTACTTTATGTTGGTCAAAGATTAATCATTCCTGTTTCCACCCCAACACCAACTCCATATCCACCACAACCAAGAGATTTAATTAGAAGAGTAGAAAGACTAGAACGTAGGGTTGAGAGATTAGAACATAGAGTTGAACGTTTAGAAAGACCAAGAACCCGTACTGAAGAAAAAGAATAACACCATTTAAGAACCCTAACATTCTCCCAAGGGTTCTTATTTTTTTTAAATTACAATACATATTTTAGATAGACATCTGCAAAAATCTAGTAAAAAAGATAAAAGAGAGTAATATTTCTCTTTTCCTTGGCAATAATAAAAGCTAAGGAAGGAGGGAATTTAAAATGACTAGACTTTCATTGATTCTAGTAATCATTGGTGCATTAAATTGGCTACTTGTTGGACTATTTCAATTTGATCTTGTTGCTAGCTTATTTGGTGGCCAA
The DNA here is from genome assembly GCF_001748485.2 of Tepidibacillus sp. HK-1. Taxonomy (NCBI): domain Bacteria; kingdom Bacillati; phylum Bacillota; class Bacilli; order Caryophanales; family Bacillaceae; genus Tepidibacillus; species Tepidibacillus sp. HK-1. Next base: position 57,866 of record NZ_BDGM02000006.1, read on the forward strand.
GATGCATGGCTTAGTAGAGTGATTTATACACTCATTGGAATTGCTGGTATCTATTCTATTTCATTATTATTTAGAGAACGTACACATGTTTAAAGGTACAATTTTTCACATTGAATCACGCCCAAGTAACCCCTTGGGCTTTTTCTTTCTTTACATTGATCGGCAATATAACAGATTGGGTTATTGTACCAAGGCTTCATAATCTTTTTGCTGGGACTATGGGTGTCTTAACAAAATGTTGAAATAACAAAAAAAACTTTACATCTTTTTCATTTATTGTTATTATTTAAATATATTAAACTTATTAGTATGTAAATATTGTTTAAGGAGGATTTTAAAATGGAAGAACGTAATGGAGTTGTTACTTTTGCTGGTAAACCAGCGACTTTATTAGGACCAGAAATAAAGGTTGGAGATCAAGCACCTGATTTTACTGTGGTGGATAATGGATTGAATGCTAAAACATTAAAGGACTTTGAGGGAGTTAAATTGATTAGCGTTGTTCCTTCATTAGATACACCTGTCTGCGATGCACAAACAAGACGCTTCAATGAAGAGGCCGCCAAATTAAATGCGACTGTTTTAACGATTAGTGCAGACCTACCATTTGCTCAAAAACGTTGGTGTGGGGCAGCAGGAATCGATAAAGTTGTGACCTTGTCTGATTACCAAACCATGTCTTTCGGTTCTGCATACGGTACTTATCTTAAAGATTTACGTTTGGAAGCTCGCGCAATTTTTGTCGTCAATTCTAAAAATGAAGTTACTTATGTTGAATATGTAAAAGAGGTTACTGATCATCCAGATTATGAAAAAGCGATTGAAGCAGTGAAAGCTGCTCAGTAAAGTTGACTTATTCAGATTTGAAGAAAACCAAGGGCCATATCTATTTGAGATATAGCCCTTTTTTATTAAGCAATTTTAAATTGGTTGATCAATTCCCGCAATTCTTCTGCCATATAAGAAAGTGACTCAATTGATGAACGTACCTCTTCCATTGAAGCATTTTGTTCTTCAGATGCTGCAGCTACTGTTTGGGTAAAACTTGCATTTCCTTCAATTCCTTTTTTCATTTCTTCTATTGCTGAAATCACCTTAGTTACATATTGTTCCATTCCCTTTGCCGCATTCAATGTGCTATCACTTGTCGACGCAACATGCTGAATCGATGTTAAGATTTCTTCAAAAGCAATATTTACTTTCTCGACAGCAAGAATTCCTTCTTTTACTTCATCATTTCCTTTTGTCATCGATTGAACTACTTTGGTCGTATCTTCTTTGATCTCTATAATCATCCCTGCAATATTTTTTGCTGCATTTCCGGATTGTTCGGCAAGCTTTCTTACTTCATCTGCCACAACAGCAAACCCTCTTCCATGCTCCCCTGCTCTTGCTGCTTCAATGGCAGCATTTAATGCTAATAGGTTTGTTTGATCTGCGATATTGGTAATGAGATCGACGATTTCGTTAATCTTTTGTGAGCGTTCATTTAATCTTGTTACCACGTTCACTGATTGATCTACTGTTTTTCCAATTCCATTCATTTGCTTAATTGTTTCTCTTAGCATATTCATTCCGTTATTTGCTAATGTAGATGTTTTTGCTGCACCTGTGCTTGCATCATTCGCGTTTTCAGTAATATGTACAATTCCTTGTTGGAATTGATCAATAAATTCAGCGGTTTCTTGAACATTGACCACCTGAGTATCTGAATTGGCGGCCATCTCTTGCATGGTGAGTGAGATTTGCTCAGTCGATTGTGTGGTTTGTTCTGTGCTTGCTGCTAATTCTACAGAGGTAGACGCTACTTGTTCGGCATGAACTTGAATTTTTGCTACCATTTGTTTTAATTGTTCTTGTAAATATTCAAATGTACGAACTAAATGGCCGATCTCATCATTATTTTTAATATTGGGTATTTGTTGAGTTAGATCTCCATCTGCCATCAGGCTTGCATGTTTATCTAATAATTTAACTGGAGTAGATATCATTCTGGCAAAAACAATTGCAATGGCAACCGCTAATAAAATGGTAATTAAGGTTGTAATTAATACCAATTGTCTAATGTGATTGACTTTATCGTTATCTATTTGTTGCTGTTCAAAGATTCCCTGTTTAATAATCTCCACATTATTCATCATTTTGTCTGCTAAGGTTTCTGCCATTTTTTTGTCCATTAATGAGACAAATTCTCTAATATCATCTTGTCGAGCAGCCTCAATCATTAGTTTTTCAATTTCATTATAATTTGTATAAATGATCTGTAGTTTTTTAAATTCTCTTTGGTCGGCTTCTGTCCTTAGCTTTGTTACTAATTCATTCAACTTCTTGTGGTTCTCTGTTTTTAATTTTTCAATTTGATCAATTAATCTTTCATCTTTTGTCAGTCCTAGTTTTTGAATGTAAGATAATTCCCTTATAATATTTGATTCTAATTCTTGGGCTTCTATCATTGTGTTCATGTCATTTTGAACAATATCTTCATAGCTTTTTTGGATCTGTATCATTTGATATAATGCAAAAAGACTTACAAAAGCCATCAGTACGACTACTGTTAAGAAGCTAACTAGTATTTTTGCTTTGACTGAGATAAATCGCGTTTTCTTACTTTTAGTCTCAATATTTTTTTTAGACCCGTTTTTGTTTAATAATTTACTTGACATTAGCTTGTTAAATCTTTCTTTTAGCTTTAAGTTTGGTAGACTAAATAATTTTTTTCTCACGCCCTGTCCTCCCTTATGTCTTCATCTCTATTCTCTTTTAATTTCCAAAATTATCTTTAAAAAAATTAAATTCTACATATTTTTACAAAATCCTCTTTTAGAGAACCTATAAGAAAAGTTTTGTATATTCCATCGCGCTCCGTCATCCGTGCCCTTCTATGAATAAAGATTACGGAGAGAAGGGCACTTCTGAAGGTCGCAGCTTATGGAATATACAAACCCTTAAATGACAAGTGGAAGAAAGTTATACTTTCTTATTTTTTTAAAAAGAAAAACCTACGAGGTAAAAACCTCATAGGTTCTTATAATAAAGATGTAATTAGTTTAATTTGTTAAGAAACGTTTAAATGAATAAATAGTGGTTTGACGGTTTAGATCAGCAATGGATGTGGTTAAAGGAATACCTTTTGGACATGACTGAACACAGTTTTGTGAGTTACCACAATCGGTAATTCCTCCTTCTCCCATAATAGCCTCTAAACGTTCCTCTGCATTCATTGCTCCAGTTGGATGGGCATTAAATAGTCGAACTTGATTGATCGGGGCTGGACCAATAAATGGTGAATGACTATTTACGTTTGGACATGCCTCTAAACAAACCCCACAAGTCATGCACTTAGATAATTCATATGCCCATTGTCTTGTTTTTTCTGGCATCCTGGGTCCTGGCCCTAAATCATAGGTACCATCAATCGGAATCCATGCTTTTACACGTTTTAACGCATCAAACATCCGACTTCTGTCAATCATCAGGTCGCGAATGATTGGGAAAGTGCTCATCGGCTGTAAGCGAATTGGTTGTTCTAATTGATCGATTAAGGCACTACAAGATTGTCTTGGCTTACCATTAATCACCATAGAACAAGCTCCACATACCTCTTCTAAGCAGTTCATTTCCCAAACAACTGGGGTCGTTTTTTCCCCCTTAGCATTCACTGGGTTCTTTTGTATTTCCATTAAAACACTAATCACGTTCATGTTAGGTCGATAAGGAACTCTAAATTCTTCTGTATAGGATGGTTTATCTGGCCCATCCTGACGAGTGATAATTAGATGAATTGTTTTTTCACTCATTTCATTGTCTCCTCCTTCGATACAGCATAGTTTCGTAGTCTAGGCTTGATCAAAGAGACATCTACTGGTTCATAATCAAAAACAGGACCATCAGGAGTATACTTGGCCTTGGTTGTTTTTAGCCAATCTTCATCATTACGATCTGGGAAATCTGGCTTATAATGTGCTCCACGACTTTCATTACGGTTATAAGCTCCCATCGTAATCGCTTGAGCTAAAACAAGCATACCTTCTAACTGACGAGTAAATGTAGTTGCTTGGTTACTCCATTTTGCAGCGTCATCAATATTAATTTTCTTGTAGCGTTCCATCAATTCTAATAATTTCTCATTTGTTTTGAGTAAGCGGTCATTATAACGTACAACGGTTACATTATCAGTCATCCATTTTCCTAACTCTTCATGAAGCTTGTAAGGATTTTCATTTCCTTTTAGATTTAAGATATCGTTATATTTCTGCTCTTCTAGTTTCTTCTGATCTTCAAAGTATTGTTTGGAAACATCGGCAGCAGATTTTTTCAACCCTTTAATATATTGAACCATTTTTGGACCTGTAATCATACCACTATAGATGGCAGATAATAATGAGTTAGCTCCTAAACGGTTTGCTCCATGATATTGGTAATCTACTTCACCAGCTGCAAATAATCCAGGAATATTAGTCATATGATCGTAATCAACCCATAAACCACCCATTGAATAATGAACGGCTGGGAAAATCTTCATCGGTACTTTTCTTGGATCATCCCCAACAAATTTTTCATAGATTTCTAGAATACCACCTAGTTTAATATCTAATTCTTTAGGATCTTTATGAGATAAATCAAGGTAAACTTTATTTTCTCCATCCACACCTAAACCTAAGTCGACTACAACGTGGAAAATTTCACGCGTCGCAATATCACGTGGTACAAGGTTACCATATGCAGGATATTTTTCCTCTAGGAAATACCATGGCTTTCCATCTTTATATGTCCAAACACGTCCGCCTTCACCACGAGCTGACTCGGACATGAGTCGATTTTTATCATCCCCTGGTATCGCTGTAGGGTGAATTTGAATAAATTCTGGGTTTCCATAAATCGCTCCCTGTCTATATACTGCACTAGTTGCGTAACCAGTGTTAATAACAGAGTTTGTCGATTTTCCAAAGATCATCCCAAGACCGCCAGTAGCTAGAAGGACGGCATCAGCAGCAAAGGTATGAATCTCCATGCTTCTTAAATCTTGTGCTACAATTCCTCTTGCTCTTCCTTCATCATCTAAAACAACAGAGAGGAATTCCCAATGTTCATATTTAGTAACTAAGCCTGCAACTTCCCAACGGCGAACCTGTTCATCTGTTGCATAGAGAAGCTGTTGACCTGTTGTTGCACCAGCAAATGCAGTACGATGGTGTTGTGTTCCACCAAAACGACGGAAATCAAGTAAACCTTCAGGTGTTCTGTTAAACATAACTCCCATACGATCAAATAAATGAATAATTCCAGGAGCTGCCTCAGCCATCGCTTTAACTGGGGGTTGGTTTGCTAAAAAGTCCCCACCATAAACCGTATCATCAAAGTGAACCCAAGGTGAGTCTCCTTCACCTTTTGTATTTACTGCACCATTGATACCACCCTGCGCACAAACAGAATGAGAGCGCTTAACTGGTACTAATGAAAATAAATCAACGTGTACACCTGCTTCAGCAGCTTTGACGGTAGCCATCAAGCCTGCTAATCCTCCACCAACTACAATGATCCTTTGACTACTACTCATGTTCTCGCTCCCCCTTTACCCTAAATTTACTTGTTCGACGTATACTGGATTGACAAAAGCAAATAATGCGGAAACAGCGATAATCGATACTGCTACGAAAACAACCATCCAAACATATGAAGAAATTCTTTGTGCACGTGGTCCAATCGTAATACCCCAGCTTACCAAGAATGACCACATACCATTGGCAAAATGGAATACTGCTGAAATCACTCCAACCAAATAAAAGACAAAAGCCCAATTATTTTTAAGAATGTTAGCCATTAATTCATAATTTAATTCTGCGCCAAGTGCCATTTGAACACGGGTTTCCCATACATGCCAACCAACAAAGATAAGAGTGACAATCCCTGTCATTCTTTGTAAGAAGAACATTACATTTCGGAAATATCCATAATTGTTTACATTATGTTTTGCTTGGAAAGCCACATAAAGTCCATAAATCGCATGGTATAAAAGTGGTAAAAAGATCAATACCCATTCTAGTACTGCCAAGTAGGGCAAACTTTCCATAAAACCAGCTGCACTATTGAAGGCTTCAGGACCCTTGGTTGCTTGATAATTCACCGTTAAATGAATCAACAAAAATACACCTACAGGAATGATTCCTAATAAAGAGTGCAATTTGCGATTAAAATAATGCGTTGTTGCCATAATATCACTTTCCCCCCTTTTAAAATGAAAGAAGACATTTAAAACACCCTAGACCTTACCTTAACCTATAACCTTACCCCCTTTTTTTCATTTAACAATCTATTCCCTCTTTAGTTTCAAAGGTGAAACCAAAAAAATGAAAATTTTTTGACATTTTCATTGTACGCCTTCATTTTTAAAAGCGTCAAGAATAAGTAGAGTTAGATTAATTGTTTATTTTCCACAAAAAACTGGTTATATCGGCTTTTATTCGCTTTTTTAGAAAATTTGAGAAAAATTATATAAAGTCTTTGTTCAATCATGTACAAGTTTTAATCTTCTTAATATTTATTCTTTAGAAATATGATAATTCCTTCAATATAAAAAAATATTTTATTATTCAGAAAATAGTAGAAATGTATATTACATCGAGCTCCGTCATCCATGCCTTTCTATGAAGAAAATGGAACAAATGAAAATCCCTCTTGTAAAAAGAGGGATAAAGAATTGGTATGTTCTATTCATGATCTAATTCAAAAGAACGATGTAATTCTTGTACTCCAGAAATAGCATACTCCTTAGGAACAAGGCAGGAAACCTTAATCTCAGATGTGGTTACCATTTTGATCGGGATATCTGCATTGCTTAAGACCTCAAACATTTTAGCTGCAACTCCAGGGTTAGATATCATCCCAGCCCCCACGATCGAAACCTTTGCTAAATGATCCTCATGACTAATCGTTGTACAGGATTCCACATAACGTTCCAGAATAGCTAACGTATGTTGTAAATCACTGCTTGTGATAGAAAAAGAAACATTGATTTTGTCTTCCCCATAATCACTTGTAACAATCATATCTACATTGACTTTTTCTTTTGCCAAGGTAGAGAATAGATCAGACAAAGCATTGATTTTGTTTTCTAAGCCAATGACCTGTACACGGGCAACATTCATGTCATAGGCTACACCTGTTACTACCTTTACATGTTCCATACCATGTTCCTCCTTTATTACAGTTCCTTCAACCTGAACCAAGCTGGACCTTACAACCAAATGAACACCAAATTTTTTCGCGTTTTCTACTGCTCTAGGATGCAAAACCACTGCACCTAGATTTGCTAATTCAAGCATTTCATCGAAACTAACTTCTTTTAGCTTTTTAGCCTTAGGTTCTATTCTGGGATCTGTTGTATAAACCCCATCTACATCTGTATAGATTTCACATAGATCAGCCTTCAATGCAGCTGCTAATGCAACAGCACTTGTGTCAGATCCACCTCTACCTAAGGTCGTAATTTCCCCTTCCTCACTCACCCCTTGGAAACCTGCAACGATAACAATCTTATCATTTTTTAGCTCTTGTACTATTCTCTCGGATGATATATCTGTAATCCTTGCCTTACTGTGAACTGATTCTGTCTTTACTCCTGCTTGCCAGCCTGTAAAGGAAATTGCTGAAAAACCTATTTCTTGCAAAGCCATTGCTAACAAGGATATTGAGACTTGTTCTCCAGTTGTCAATAACATATCAAGTTCTCTTGAAGACGGTGTAGACGTGATTTGGTGAGCCATGTCTAGAAGGTCATCAGTGGAATCTCCCATCGCTGAAACAACCACAACTACCTGATTTCCCTGTTCTTTCGTTTTCGTAACAATCTTTGCAACGTTTTTGATTCGGTCAATTGTACCTACTGATGTGCCACCAAACTTTTGAACCACGATCCCCATTTTCTCCACCCTTTCCAACATATTGCGATGTTCTTCTAGTTTCGCAGAATTGTACAAAGTACAATTTAATATAAAAAAACAACAGGAAATAGACTCCTGTTGTGAATCACAACATAAAAGTTTCCCCACCCCCAAATAGTCAAGATAGTTCTCCATAGTTAAATTTGGGATCATTTAACTATGACAGTCCTACACTTGTTCAATGTAGACCCAGCTCTACTTCCTGCGAAGAAATAGGCTTCGGCGAAAGTCCCTTTTATCTTTTTTCATCAGATTCGCTTCCTCTAAAAGATGACTCTTGAATTTCGCGCCCCTACCCCACTTTAACTAAATATGATTATAGTGAGGTATACTATTAAATTTTGAAGTTATTATATCATACGGTAAAGAAATGTAAACCCTTATTCTTCAGTATTTATTGCTTCCAAAATCGTTTTAGCTAATTTATCGCCAATTCCAATTTTGCGAAATTCCTCAACAGGAGCTTCTTTCATATTCTTTATTGAGCTAAAGTGTTTTAATAATAATTTTTTCCGCTTTTCACCAACACCTGGAACCTGATCTAATTGCGAAGCAAACACCGTTTTTTTATGGGTTTGACGGTGGAACGTAATCGCAAATCGATGAACTTCATCTTGAATTCGTTGTAATAAATAAAATTCCGGACTATTTCTTTCCATAGATACTGGAACAGGTGGATCACCCATTAACAATACTGCTGTTTTATGTCGTTCATCTTTTTTAAGCCCAGCTACTGGAATAAATAAACCAAGCTCATTTTCTAGTACATCAACTGCAGCATTAATTTGCAATTTTCCGCCATCAACGATGACCAAGTCTGGTAGATTTAAACCTTCTTTTAACACTCTTGTGTAACGACGCCTTATCACCTCTTGCATCGTATGGTAATCATCTGGTCCTTCAACCGTTTTTATCTTAAATTTTCGATAACTCGATTTATCAGGCTTACCATCAATAAATACAACCATAGCGGATACAGGGTCGACACCTTGAATATTGGAATTATCAAAAGCCTCAATACGATGTGGAGTTGCAATCCCTAAACTTTTACCTAAAAGTTCAATGGCTAGACTTGTTTTAGATATATTTTTTTCTTCCATTTTAAACTTCTCTTCTAAAGCAATTCTCGCATTTTCAATCGCCATTTCTACTAATTTTCTTTTTTGACCTCGTTTTGGTTGTTGGATCTTAATTTGTAACCATTCTTCTAACAATTCTTTGTCTAATGATTCTGGCAACAAAATTTCTTTAGGCAATACAGGATTTTCAAAGTAAAACTGTGTAACAAAGGACATAAAATCTTCTTCTGGTACTCCATAATAAGGGAAAATAGAAACATCCCGTTCAATCAGATTTCCTTGCCTCATAAAAAAAACTTGAACACACATCCAACCTTTATCTATATAAAAACCAAAAATGTCTCGATTGACACGATCATTTAAACTAATCACTTGTTTGGACATAATTGCTTCAATATCATTGATTTGATCTCTATATTCTTTTGCGCGTTCGAACTCTAAATTTTCAGCCGCTTTCTCCATTTTTTGCTGAAGTTCTTTTTTTAGTTCTTTATAATCCCCTTGCAAGAAACGGATAATTTTTCGGGTCATTTCTTCATAAGTAGAATGCTCCACCTTAAATTCACACGGAGCCACACATTGACCTAAATGATAATATAGACAAACCCGATCTTTTAGTGTTTTACATTTTCTTAACGGGTATATTTTATCTAAAAGCCTCTTAACCTGCTGTGCAGCACCGGCATTAGGATAAGGGCCAAAATATTTTGCTTTATCATTTAATACTTTGCGTGTCACTTCTAAACGCGGATGTTCGTCATTCGTTAATTTAATATAGGGATAAGTTTTGTCGTCCTTTAACATGATATTGTATTTAGGGCGATATTTTTTGATTAAATGGTTCTCTAAGATTAATGCCTCAATCGCTGAATCAGTGATAATATATTCAAAGTCTACAATATCATTAACCAGCCTTTGGGTTTTTGCATCATGACTCCCAGTAAAATAAGAACGCACACGATTTTTTAATACTTTTGCTTTTCCAACATAGATAACTTGTCCATGATTATTCTTCATTAAATAACAACCTGGTTTATCAGGAAGCAATGTTAATTTTTCCTTGATGTGATCCAATCTTTTTCACCTACCAAATATGGATTAAGTTCTCCCTTCAAGTTCGACAAGTTTATTTTAATACTAACCTATTTTAACGAAGTGTGACTAGAATAAAAATGTTTATAAAACTTGTATGCATATAATAAGATCAGACTTCTTTCAAGAAATCCAATGACGACTTCAATCATCGCTAAAGTAATATAGACTTTCATTCGGCTTGCTTTATCGAATATCTGGAGGTTCATTGTTTCCCTAATATATTCTTTACATAATAGAGAAATCCCTCTATTTTTACTTATCACTAAAAATCAAAAACCCCCTAAAAATTTAGGGGGTTCTACATATTTTAGCTATTATAGATGTTTGCTAATGGTTGCCATTAATTGTTCTTTTGGTTGAAAACCTACAATTTTTTCTACTGGTTTACCATTTTGGAATAACAATAATGTTGGGATTCCCATAATGCCATATTTTGCAGCAGAGGATGGGTTATCATCAACATTTAATTTCGCAATGGTAAGCTTATTTCCAATTTCCTGATCAATTTCTTCTAATACAGGTGCGATCATTTTACATGGGCCACACCATGGTGCCCAGAAATCTACAAGCACTGTGCCTGTGCTTTCTACATCAGTTGCAAAAGATTGATCAGTTACATGAACAATTGCCATTTTAAAAATCCTCCTTCTTCCTCAAAAAAGAAATCTTCTAATAATGAGATACAGTATACAGTATATCATGTCAGAACCAAAATATCCAATACCCAAAAAATCAAAGAAGAAAACATACTTAAGTTCCTGGGCTTCGATCAGGATCATCGGGTGACAATATCTTTGGCCTTTTATTTTTATAAGGCATGGGTGAACGAACTAACACATCTAATAATGCCTTTCCATTAAAGGGAATAAGTGGCCAAAGATAAGGTGTATCGAGAGACTTGGAAAAAACTAATAAAAGGAACCATAGTACGATCCCAATTATGAAACCAACAGTTCCAAATAAATAAATGATGAGCAACAAACCAATTCGGACGACCCGGTTCGCCAAACTCAATTCATAACTTGGTGTTGCAAAAGTTCCGATTCCTGCAATTGATATATAAAGGATCACTTCTTTTGTAAAGAGTCCTACATCAACAGCCATTTGCCCAATCACGATTGCTGCAATTAAGCCCATCGCCGTTGCCAACGCTGAAGGTGTGTGTACGGCTGCCATTCTTAAAATATCTAGTCCTAATTCGGCAATCATAAACTGCCAGAAAATTGAAATTTCCCCAACCTTATTTGGTTCAATAAATTGTAATTCTTTGGATAAAAGAGAAGGATTATTAACCACTAGATACCATAAAGGTAACAAAAACACAGAAACGATCATTGCAAAAAAACGAACCCATCTTAAATAAGCACCCAAAATTGGCTTTTGTCGATACTCTTCTGCATGTTGCACATGATGGAATAGAGTAGTTGGAGTAATCATAACACTTGGCGATGTATCCACATAAATCAAGACATGCCCTTCTAATAAATGAACTGTAGCTACGTCAGGTCTTTCTGTATATCTTACCATAGGATAAGGATTCCAATGATTCTTAAACAAATATTCTTCTAAGGTTTTTTCTGCCATAGGAAGACCGTCGATCTCAATGTTAGAAAGCTTTTTTTTAATCAGTTCTACTAAATCAGGATTTGCAACATCTTCTAAGTAAGCAATTGCCATATCCGTTTTTGAACGTTCTCCTATTTGCATATATTCCATTCTTAAAGAGGGATCTCGTAATCGCCTTCTAGTCAATGCTGTATTGAAAATTAACGTTTCCACAAAACCATCTCTCGAGCCTCTTACCACTCGTTCAATATCTGGTTCTTCTGGTCCTCTTGCAGGATATGTTCTAGCATCTATTAAGATGGCTTTTTCTTCTCCTTCAACTAGTAAAGCTAACGGGCCAGATAAAACCTGAGTTACAATTTTTTTTACATCATCTGTTAATTCAACTTCTAAATAACCAATATGTTGTCCTAATAATTTTTTCACGGGATTAGAAACGAGTTTTTCGTGTTCAAGTTTACCTAAATATTGCATGATTCGGTTCATAATGTCATCCTTGGCAAAGCCATCGACAAAGTATAGAGCAAAATCTAAGCCAGCATAATGAAGTTCTCGATGAATGACATCGAAGCTTTTTCCAACTCCAAGGATTTCATTGATTAACTTTACATTTTCATCTAGATGCTTCGTTAATTTTTTCCCTTCCAATTGGTTAACTGCCACGTATTTTCACTCTCCTTCAAGCTCATACCCCTTCACTGCCAACGTTTTCATAAAAAACCATGTTAAAATAGGTAAGCTACCCGTTACTAATAGAAGGAAACGCAAACTCTTTTCACCCACTGTTGCTATAAAAAAAATAAATATCAAAACACTAAACATTCTACCTAGGTTAAGCCCAATTTCTCTAATCACGATATACTCATCCCTTAGATTAGCCGAATCTTCATTTATTCCAATTAAATCAAAAACAACCGATGTTAGCGGGATAAAATATAAAGGGGCAAAAATACTTGTACCAATTCCATAAATTAAAAGCGTGGTATAATTTGTATCTAAAAACATGGGTATCACAGCCACAGACATCATCATTGAACCAATCAGCATTGAATGATTCCTCCATGTTTTTTTTAACCATTTTCCAACCAAAAAATAAGTAACCAGTGATACTCCTGAAATGACCATTGAATAGGTACCTAAAGAAAACTCATTTTTCGTATAGATATAAACCAATAAACCAATCAGAAAGGTAATTACACCTTCTCGACCACCCTGTGCCATCATCGCCAAAAAGACATGGCTCCAAGCTTTTTGATGTAGGGTTTGCTTGATGACTTGTTTTAATCGGTACTGACCAATCGATTTTCTTTTATAAAAAAAGAAACTAACGATTACCGCTAATAAAAAAACTAAAAGAGAGATAAAAAAAATGGTTTTATAGCCTGTAACACCCTTTTGGTGGGATAAAAACCAACCAGAAAGAAATGGGGCAATCATACCACCAACAGAAGTAAATAGTCCATTCATTCCATTAAAAATATCCCTGTTATCTGGATCAGTAATTTCAAAATATAGAAGGTTAAAAGAAAACCAATAGAATCCTTGGCCGATTCCAATCAAGAGTCCTACAAGGATATAATGATTGGCCGCTTTATCCCCTAATAGAAGCACCACTAGAAAAAAGACCGATAACATGCCAACACCCAATCGTAACAAGAAAATTCGATCCATGGTTTTTGCCATTTTCCCTGCAAGAATGAAGGTAATCATCATTCCAGTAAAATGGAAAAAGTTAAACCAGCCAATGACAAAATAATTTTTTACTATTTTCCACAGATATACATTCACGAAAGTATTGGATAAAGCCACAGCAATGGTAAATAAGGTGCTGACTAAAAGTAGTAACTTTGCATCTTTATTTAACAATGACATCACTCCATAAAAATCCTCCTATTACTATTCCCAAAAGCACAAAAAACATTGCTGGTTAAACGTACCAACAATGTTTTTTAAACGAATATCAACAACTCAGCGAATTACGATCATTCACCTATCATTTTTAAGTAATGCTTGCTCCAATCACAAACGCTAACCCAATGGATATCAACAAAGAAAGCAATCCAACCGCTCTATTATCTTTGGCAATTTCTTCGTCTACTTTAAATTGAGGAGTAAAAAATTCAAATAAATAATAAGCAATTAATTGTAATAAAAATCCAAAAGTCCCCCATATAAAGGCTCCCCAAAGGGAATCATTATGATAAATAGAAAACGCAAGAATAATGGCAATAGCTACAATTTTCCCTCCTGTTGCCATCGCTACAGATAGATTCCCATTTTTTATTTCTTGCCAATCATCATATTTGGTAACTACTTCAAAGATGGCTAAAAAGATGATAATGGAGACGACTGCTAGAATAAAATAAGCAGCAGTTAATACGTACATATTCTCCCAAACTGACAAATCAAACACCTCTTCTTTTTATTTTTCTACAGAGTATGCTTTCATTCAAATTTACTTTAATTCCACTACGGTTACGCCTGATCCACCTTCACCAAACTGACCCATTCTCGTTTGTTTTACATGGGGATGCTTTCGCAAAAAATCTTGAATTCCTGTTCTTAATGCACCGGTACCTTTCCCATGAATAATGGATACTTGACCATATCCAGCGATAAACGCCTCATCTAGATAACGATCAATCTCCATGATGGCATCTTCTACCGTGCTTCCCCGTAAATCCAGCTCAGGCTTAACAAAATCCGTATTTCTTTTAATCCCTGTCATCACTACTTCTTTACTTTCTTTACTTTTTTCTGTGATAAGAACAAGGTCTGATTTGTTTACTTTCATTTTTAATATTCCAATTTGTACCAGATATTCATTTTCATCTATTTTTTCTACTACGATCCCTTTTTGACCAAAGCTTTGAACTTTTACTTCATCACCTGGTTCAATGATTTGATTTTTATTCGTCTTAATCATTTTCGATTTTTTTACTTCTGGTATCGTTTCTTCTAAGCGTTTTTTCATTTCAATCAGGCGATGTTCTTTGATTCCTGCTTGTTCTTCTTTAGCCATTTTCCTTAATTCAGAAATCACTTCATCTGCTTCTCTTCTAGCCTTTTTCACTATTTCTTCTGCATCATGTTTGGCTTTTTGTAAAAGCTTCATCCTTTCTTCCTCAAGTCTTTCAACCTGTTTATCTAATTTAAGCCGTAGTTCTTCTACTTCTATTCTTAATTTTTCAGCTTCCAATCGCTCAAGCTCAGCCGTTTTTTTATTCACCTCAAGCGATGCAATCATTGATTCAACTTGTAGATTATCCTCACTGATTTGTCCTTTTGCAAAGTCGATAATCTCTTCAGATAATCCTAGTCGTTTTGCAATCGCAAAAGCATTACTTCGACCAGGAACACCAATGAGTAGTCGATAGGTTGGCCTTAAGGTCTGTACATCAAATTCCACGCTAGCATTCATCACATCTTTAGAGTTGTATGCATATGCTTTTAATTCACTATAATGGGTTGTTGCCACCACCCTAGCATTGATGCTACGAATTTTTTCAAGAATAGCAATCGCTAAAGCGGCACCTTCTGTTGGATCTGTTCCTGCACCTAATTCATCAAGTAAAATGAGGCTTCCTTTATCCATATGGTTTAGAATTTTAATGATATTGGTTAAATGCCCTGAAAAGGTACTCAAACTTTGCTCAATACTTTGCTCATCGCCAATATCAGCAAATACAGAAGAAAATACTGCAATTTCACTTCCCTCTTCTGCAGGGATGTGTAGCCCAGACATCGCCATTAAAGTTAATAAGCCAATGGTTTTTAATGTAACCGTTTTTCCACCCGTATTCGGCCCGGTAATGACAATCGCTCGGTAATCCTTACCTAACTGTACATCGATTGGGATCACTTGATCTGCTGGGATCAACGGATGTCTTGCTTTTTTTAAGTTGAGAAAACCATTTTGGTTTAATTTAGGTTGGATGGCCTTCATTTCTTTTGCAAGCTCAGCTTTTGCCTGAATAAAGTCAAGATGACCAAGATGCAGAATATTGATTTCCAAGGAATCTGCTACATTGCGAACTTCATCACTTAACATTCTTAGAATCCGTTCGATCTCTTTTTCTTCTTTTAATAGCTGTTCTTTTAATTGGTTGTTAATTTGGACAACGACTTCAGGCTCAATAAAAAGTGTAGCTCCTGAAGCAGACTGGTCATGTACGATCCCACCAAAAACAGAGCGATATTCTTGTTTTACGGGAATGACATAACGGGAATTGCGAATCGTTACAATATTTTCTTGAAGCATTTTTTGATAACTAGCATTACGTAAAATCTGTTCTAATTTTTCCTTTACCCTACCCTCAAACATTCGAATTTGTTGCCTTATTGTTCTTAACTCAGGACTTGCCGAATCTACAACTTCTCCATACTCGTTGATACAAGCGTTAATTTTATCTTCAAGAAAGCCTAATTCAGTGATTTGTTCTGAATGAGAGAGGAGAATCGGAAGAGAAGTATCTTCTGTTAATTTGGAGATGAAACGTTTTATTTTTCTCCCTGCATAAACCGTACTAGCTACTTCTAATAATTGTTCAGTTGTTAGATCTCCACCAATTTTTGCTCTTTTAATCGAAACGCGAATATCTCTAACACCGCCAAAAGAAATTCCACCCTTTAGCCGAATGGCATCCATTGCTTCCTTTGTCTCTTGTTGAGCAACTTCAACCATCTGAAAATCGTTATTAGGTGTTAGTCCTTCGGCCCATTCCTTTCCCATGGTCGTTGAAGCTTTTTTTATTAACATCTCTATCACTTTAGGGAATTCTAATGTTCTTAATCCCCGGATATCCACAAATATGTCCTCCTTCAGCAATTTAAAAAATTTATAATATCATATACAAGTTATTATACCATTGTAGGTTATAAAATCATGTGAAATGGAAATGATAATAAGAGATAAAATTTTTTCTATATGGAATATGGAGGTAATGAATCATGACAATTTTAAGACACATTGTCCGTTTTGTTGTTGCTGCATTTGTTTTGATGTTTGTTGGCTTCCTTGTCCCTAACTTTGCTGTTAATGGGTTTTGGAATGCCTTATTAGCTGCTTTAGTGATCGCAGTATTAGGTTGGGTGATTGAAGCATTCTTCGGTAAAGATGTTTCACCTTATAGTCGAGGAGTCGTTGGATTTCTGGTTAGTGCTTTAGTCATTTATCTTACCCAGTTCTTTATTCCAGGCGTTCGAGTTACGATTCTGGGTGCTTTAATCGCAGCACTAGTCATTGGAATTATCGATTTGTTTGTTCCTATCAAGGCCAAATTTACTGGCAAAGATCGAGACTAGATTACAAAAATTTACATCATATGAAATAAGAATTTGGGACATTCTATTCACTGTGGGAAAGTGAGGTGATTAGAATGACCATTGGAACTCAATTACAACAAGCCATTGCAAGTGCTCAAAGTGTTTCCGCAAGTCTAAAAACATTTGCACTAGAAACACAAGACCAACAAGCAAAACAAATGTTTAACCAGTTGGCTCAGAATATGGATAATACAATCTCTGCACTACAAGCTCGTCTAAATTATGTATCAACTGAAGAGCCACAATATAAACAACAGTAAAGAAAACCTCATAGGGGAATGCTTAAAGAGATAAAGCCCGTTTTATACAGCGGGCTTTATCTTATTTACCATTATGTTTTTTCTTTCACTCATTACGTTTTTTTCTTAGCAAACCTATTCCGCCAATTAAGGCGATGATTAAGAAAAACCATTGTTCCACTGTTAAGCCAAAATATAATTGCATTGAGACATCAAAGATAGAAATAATTAGAAGCCCCATACCAAAAGCAACGTATAGTAGCATTAAATGGTTTTCATCTAATTTAGACCAAATTCCAAAACGAATGATTAATAAAAGTCCAAGCCAAAAGGCCTTATACCAGTTAACAGGATGGTATAGGTAGCTTGATTCACCTTCCAATGAAACCCCAAAAATAAAGCTAGTCACTTTACCATAATCCATAATGAAAAGGTAATAAAGAAACAATGTAATCGTTAATGTAAGCCAACTTAGTTCAAAAAAATCATAAATGGGGTAACGTTCCTTTTTTATTTTATAAATTAAAACGAGTGCTGATAAAATAAATGCCAGCCATAGACTAGCGGTTGAACCAGATGTCCAGATAATGATCCCTGGGTTTTGAATCACTCTTTTTAAATCAAATAAAATCCACCCGAATTTGTAGACGATCAAAAAGGAAAGAAAAAGAATCAATAGTAAGTCAGACCATTTTTCCTTCTCCCAATTTCTTTTTCGAGCTATTTTTTCGGTGATAAAAACTGCAATAAGTAACCCCGCAAACAAAATCAGCCAATTGACGGGGATTTGTAAAGGTCCCAAACTTAAAATTTGATTTGCATCCATCATTATTCTCCTATTATTTTATTGATATTTGATTCAATTTCATCGTAATTCATCGCCCCAATTTTTTTGATCTGAATCACGCCATTTTTGTCGATAAAGAAGCTAGTTGGAATACTTTCAGCTCGATAAAGCTTGGCCACTGTCTTTTTTACATCGGGATTATCATCAAATAAAATAGGCATTTCATATCCATTCGATTTCATGAAAGAAATCGCTTCTTCTCTTGAATCCTGAAATGTGAGATTCACACCTAAGAAAACCACCTGATCCCCATATTTTTCATAGGCTTCCTGGATCAATGGCATCTCTTCTTTACATGGTGGACACCAAGAGGCCCAGAAATTGATAAAAACAGGTTTTCCTTTTAACTGACTTAATGTAACCTCTTTCCCTTCTTCATTCAATAACGTAAAATCTGGAGCCGTAAATCCAGCTTCAGGCCTTGTATCTCGATTACCTGTATTCGATTGATTCATGAAAATAATCACTCCAACAACTAAGACCGCAATAGCAATACTGATCCATCCTTTTTTCACATTTAACACCTTACCTTTTCATATTTATGCTCATCTATTTATCTCTTTTATTTTTTTCAATAAACCAAGCAATTACAAATAAGATAACAAAAATGAGAAAAATAAAAAATGTTCCTCTCAGCCATAAGTTCATATGGTGAACCATCATCGTTCTTCCCATCATCATTCCCATCGAGCTAGGAGGTAGCCAGATCATTCTAAATACAAATAAGATAAATGATATACCAATAATCATCAAAAAGATGATAAGAATAGTCTCGAGGAATTTATTCATAAAACCACATCTTTTCTTTTAAATTTGATGATCATCGTTGTTCCTTTTCCTTCCACACTTTTTGCTTCAATCTGGCCACCATGTAATTGCACAATTTCCTTAACAACGTAAAGCCCTAAACCTGTCCCACCTGTCTTCCTTGCTCTTGATTTTTCTACACGGTAGAAACGTTCCCAAATTCTGGACAATTCCTTTTCTGGGACGCCTATTCCCTGATCCTCAATTTTAATGAAGATAAATTCTTTATCTCCCTCTAAAGATACTTTTATCTCTCCTTGATCCGAATACTTAATCGCATTTTCAATCAAATTATAAATCACCTGTTCCATTCGATTAGGATCAAGATAAAGCACAGGAAGATCAATCATCGGATTAAATAGAATAGAAAGTCCTTTTCCCTCAGCAACAGGTTTAAGGTTCTGGATAACTTTCTCAACTAGTTTAATGAGATTAACATATTCCTTTTTTAGTTGAAATTGTCCTGTTTGTATTTTACTCATATCGAATAAATCATTAACAAGATGTGTTACACGTTTTGCTTCTTCATTGATAATTTTTAAGTAGGTTTGCTGTTCCTGTTTATCCACTATTCGACCTTTAATTAAAATATCACTATACCCTGTTAAATAAGTTAATGGTGTGCGCAACTCATGGGAAACACTAGCTAAAAATTCATTCCTTGTATCTTCATAATATTGTAGCTGTTCACCTAACGATTGAATCGAGTCAGCAAGTTGAGCTAATTCATCGTTTCCCTTCACATCTAAGTGTTGCTTATAATCCCCTTTAGCCATTTCAATTGTTGCTTCTTTCATTTCTAGTAACGGCTTCGTCATCTTTTTAGAAAGGATAACAATCATACCTACAGCGATCAAAACAATCCCAATACTCGCTAAACTAATAAATAATTTTAATACAAAAACCATCTCTTTTAAAATGCTCGTTGGATAGTACATATAAACATATCCCAAATTTCCGTTACGAATGGGTGAGACTGTAGCAATATAATTTAATTGATCCCAGTTTTGGTTTAACACTCGGCTAATTTTGATTGCATTTCCTAAATTTATATACTCTTTCATTTCTTTATCGGTTGGATCAGACTCAACCAAGATTTGTCCTTCTTGATTCGTGACAACAACATTCGTAATGACGTTTTGTTCCATTAATGCAACATGGGTTAACGTTGTCTCATTAAAGTTTTCCTCCAAAACTTTAGCATGATTTTCTCCACGTTTTAGCAAGTCTTGAGTAATATAATCAACAAACAAGTGAGAGAATAGCTCAAATAGTGTGAAACCAAGTAATAGTAATAAAACTAAAAAAATACTGCTAAATAATAACCCTAACTTAAAAGAAATTCCATTAAAACGTTTCAAAATCATCTTCATCATGGAGCCTTATACCCAATTCCCCACACCGTTTGAATGATTTGTTCTTCAATATTAGCTTCTTTTAACTTTTCTCGGAGGTTTTTAATATGAGAGTCCACGGTTCGATCTTCTCCCATAAAATCGATGCCCCAAACCAATTCAACTAACTGTTCACGAGAAAGTACTTTTCCTTTATGATCAATTAAAACGCGGAGTAGGTCAAATTCAGTTTGTGTCAAAGGAATAAGTTTCTCTTCAAAAAATGCATCTCTAGAAGATAAATTAAGAATGATTCCTTTATACTTTAAGATCTCATCCTCTTCCTTATTTTTTTGAGTTCTTCTAAGTAAAGCCTGAACTCGTGCAGCTAGTTCAGCTTCTTCAAATGGTTTAACTAAATAATCGTCAGCACCAGTTGTTAACCCAACGACTTTATCCTCTGTATTTCCTTTCGCCGTAAGCATTAGAATAGGAACATCAGAGATTTTGCGAATTTTCTCTAATGCTTCCCAACCATCCATCACAGGCATCATGACATCTAAAATGACTAGATCATAATCATCGTTTTTAAACACCTTTTCATAAGCTTCTTTTCCGTCACTAGCTTCATCTAGTTGATATGAATAATACTTTAAGTAAAGTTGTAATAATTGTCGCATTGGTGCTTCATCATCGACGATCAAAATTTTTGCAGACATCTTATTCATCTCCTATCACATTCATTATTGACGTTTTCATCTGATTTGAAAAGAAAATTTTGCTATTCTTTATTATACCTAAAAGGGTATATCTGAATCTATTGTTTATATCATTTGAAAATATAGTTTATCAACAATCAATGAAGAAATAATGAAGAAAAAAACAAACTTGCTTCCAGAGCATATTGAACTGAATACAAATGAGGGTAAAAGTGGTATATTAGATTAAAATTAAAAGTTACTAGGAGTGATCTATATGCGAGTAGTGAACAATATGTCTGAACTGATTGGCCAAACTCCCCTTGTAAAAATTAACCGTTTGGCAGATCCTGAAGGGGCGGACGTTTACATAAAGTTAGAAATGTTTAATCCAAGTCGTAGTGTGAAGGATCGGGCAGCCTATAATATGATCATCCAAGCAGAAAAAGAAGGATTACTTAAAAAAGGATCCACGATTATTGAACCGACTAGTGGAAATACAGGGATTGGTTTAGCAATGAATGCAGCAGCCCGTGGATATCGAGCGATTCTTGTAATGCCTGATACAATGACTGTCGAACGAATCAATTTATTAAAAGCATATGGGGCAGAGGTTGTATTAACCCCTGGGGAAGAAAGAATGCCTGGAGCGATACGTAAGGCACAGGAACTAGCAAAACAAATTCCTGATAGCTTTATTCCCATGCAATTTGAAAACATGGCAAATCCTGATGCCCATCGAACAACCACTGCAGTTGAAATAATTGAGGCTGTTGAGCAAACCGAAAAAACGTTTGCAGCCTTTGTTGCAACAGCAGGAACAGGGGGAACGATTACGGGAACAGGGGAAGAATTAAAAAAATATTGTCCTCATTTAACTGTGCATGTAGTAGAACCAGCTGGTTCTCCAGTACTATCTGGTGGACAACCAGGAAAACACAAACTCGTAGGTACAAGCCCAGGGTTTATCCCACCGATTCTCAATCAAAACGTCTATGATGAAATTATCCAAGTCACCGATGAACAAGCGTATGAAATCACTCGACGCCTAGCAAGAGAAGAAGGAATTCTTGTTGGCCCGTCCTCAGGTGCTTCATGTTTTGCTGCAATACAGGTAGCAAAACGCTTCTCACCTGAAGAAGTAGTCGTTTGCATTGCACCTGACACAGGAGAACGGTATTTATCTAGTGACTTGTTTCAATTATAACCCACAAAAGTGGAGCTTTCCCATAAGTCATAAAAATGATTGAGGGTAAGCTCCTTTTATTATTTAACGTAGTTAATTGGATTCTTGGGTACTCCGTTTATCCTTACTTCAAAATGAAGAACGGTCCCTGTCGCATTTCCTGTATTCCCCATTTTCCCTATCTTTTGACCTTGAACAACATTGTCTCCCTCAGAAACATAATACTCACTAAGGTGGTTGTACCACGTTTCTACATTATTACCATGACTAACGATGATCGTTTTGCCATATCCACTTTTCCAGCCTACAAAAGTGACCTTCCCACCATCTGCAGCCTTTACTGTAAGACCATTCGTTCCTGAAATATCAATTCCTGTATGAGCTCTACCCCATCTTTGGCCAAATGGACTTGTGATGATTCCCCCCATTACCGGCCACTTAAAGTTTCCAGAACCTCTTGAAGAAATACTTGATGTAGAGATTTTTGTTCCTTTTTTTACAATCTTATTTATTGGTTTTTTTATCACTTCTTCATTCAAAATACTTTTCTGAATCGTTGTTCCATTTTCCTTTACAACCGCATATTCCACCTTTTTCTTTCCTTCTTCACCTTGTTTTACAACTTTTGTTTGGTTTTGGTAAAGAGTATTATCCTTTTCATAAACCACTTGATAGGGTATTCTTTGTTCTTCAATCACTATTTCCTTTACTTGAACGGTTACCAATGGCTTTACATTCGTCACTTTAAGTTCATCACCAATATTGATATATTCCCCTTGCAGTTTTGGATTTAGATCGTAAACCTGTTTTGTTGTTAACCCATACTTCTCAGCAATCTCTGAAATTGTATCGCCGGATTTTACAATGTATTTTTGTTCCTCTAGCGTTCCTTTTTGTAGTAAAGTAATCATTTCATTTTCAGTAAGAACTTGATTCGGTGAAACCTTTACTTCTTTCATTGATACTTCTTCTTTTAAATCAATACTTTGAACTTGAATGCTTGGTTGTGTGTTATAATCCATAGAGGCAGCAGTAACCTTTGTTTTATTCTTAATTGGTAAATAAGTATTTTTTATTTGATTCAATACTCGTTCAGCAGTTGCATGATTTTTTACATAGCCTACGCCTTTGCCATTTATAACTACTTCTACTCCTTTACCCTGAATGATAAATTTAGATTGAAGGGCATCCAATGCAAGCGCGTTATCGTATTTGCCTTTAAAGATCTTTTGTTCATGATAGGTGATATCATTACCTGGAACCATTTCTAACCCATACGTGATTTGGGCTTTCTTTAGCTGTTGATTCTTCCAATCTTCTACAACTGCAATATCATTAACAACACCTATTTGTTTTTCGTCTACATATACATGGTATAATTTTTCCATATTTAACTGATAATAGAATAAACCAAAGGTTGCCACAGCAATAACTATTCCTGAAATAGAACCGATTATGATAGATTTTCTTTTATTTTCCCATATGTACTGCTTAGTTTTTTGAAGTTGTTGATTTCCCCATAATTTGAACTGGGTGAATCCCTCTTGGAATTTACCTTTAAAGGTGGTAAATTCAAACAGATTGAACTTCTTCATGACAGCCTCCCTTTTTTTGACATAGATTAAGACAAGTTACTTTAAACCTACCCTTAAAATATGGAGAAAGGATGAAGAGATTTAGAATGATTATTGATAAAAGAATGATAGCCAAAGGAGGGGAAAACCTTTGGCTATTTCTATTAGTTAAATAAGGATTTTGCTTTAGTAATATTCTGGACTGCTGTATCTACTAATTTATTGATTTCTTCTACATTAGGGTTAGTTTCTTTTGTTAATTTGCCTAGTTCATGAATCGGTTCACCAATCGCTTCACGCAATTGGGCATCTTTTGCTTTAATTTGATCACCAATGGCATCCACTGTTTCATCTAATTCTCCAGCTTTTGTAGCGGCTAGCTTGAAATCTTTTACTGCCACGGCTTCTTTCAATTCACCTGCTACTACGATTGCTTGATCAAGTGCTTGTAGTTCTTTGCTTTGTTCTTGTTGTATAGGTTCCTCAGTTTGAATAGTTGAATCTGTTTCTGCTTTTGTTTCTTCTTGTGCAGCAGCAGGTTCAGAACCACCCATACCAATATGTTGTTCTGGCTTTGTAAAATAAGCATTGACTGTGAACCCAATAAATAGTAAAACTACAAGAGTTCCAACACTGACCAAGGCTTTTCGATTCGCAAAATGAGGTGTTGGTTTCCGATCAATAAAAGGAACTAAAACTAATCCAATCACTAATAAGATGGATGTAACAATTAACCCTTGTAAGCCAAACCAGTTTTCAATGGTAAAGATACTCATAAAGATCCATGGTGGCTTTGTAGCTTCGATTCCCTCTACAGGTGGTGCCCCAAGTGCAGGCGGGAACACTAACGCTAAAAAGATCAATACCCCAAAAATGATCAATCCATAACCTGTTAGATGTTTGATATGAACCAAGAATGTGCTTTGTCCCTCTGAATCATCTTGATGATTAGCATGTGCAGATTTTTTTGCTGCGTTTGCTTCTTTTTCTGCTTTTGACTTAAATGGTAGTGGAGAAATTTTTAAGGCTTTAATCAATAATAAATGTAAAGGAATTAATCCTAGTAAGACTAATGGTAATATACTTGTGTGTAAGCTAAAGAATTTACTTAACATAGATACAGTTGGATTTTCTGCAAAGTATGCAGCCAATGGTCCGCCTAGCAGTTCTCCGCCTGCTTGAGCATGTTCTAATGCTTCAAATGCCTCTTGGTCCCACTTTAAGATCGTACCTGTATAGTAAAGACCAACCATAACTAAGAATAAGATAACACCTAAAAGCCAGTTCGCTTCACGAGGTTTCTTATAGGAACCATAGAAGAACACGCGTAATAAATGTAAAATAATCGCAGTGATCGAAACTTGAGCCGCCCAATAATGAAGCCCACGGATAAAATTACCAAGTTCGTAATTATTTAATAAAAAACGAATACTTGCATTTGCCTGTTCTGGAGTAGGGGAATAAAACTGAGTTAGAATAATACCTGTAAGGATTGTAAGCAGTGTACTTACTAAAGTAATTCCACCTAAAGTGTATAAAAAGGTGTTTGCATGTTTGGGCACAGGATAATTCAACCCGCCAGTAGGAACTCTTTCCTTCCACCAATTTGTAAATCCATTACTCATGACTCATTCCCCCTTTATTAGCATGTTGTTTTTTAAGTACGAATGCTCCTAATATTACAGAGATAATAGCAAGAATCATAAAGAAAATACTTCCTGCTCCAAAAGATACCTTTGGTTCATATTCCAAATCGTTTTCTGGACTACCACCGATTGCTTCAACCATCAATGTTTTTGCTTCTTCCATTTTCATTTCATCCATTGCTTGTTTAGCTTGTTCCAGTTTTTGTCCATCCGCTAATTGTGTCTCCTGATTCACTTCAATGGCTTCGTTTAATTTATCTTTTGCCATTTCCATGTCATTAATTCCCTCAATAAATGCAATAGACTGTTTGACTAAAGTTGGAACATCTACAGCCCCCTCTTCCTCTCCCCCATGAGCAAAAACGGGTAAAGCACTTGCAAATACTAACAATAATACAACAATAAAAACAGTAAACTTTTTGTGCAACAGAATAACCCCCTTTAGGATGTAAATGGTTTACAATAAATAAACTAACAGAGGGTTATCACTGAAATATCACCAAATTGTAAACAACCATATGAACAATTTGTGAACTTTTTTCTCAATAAATATGAATAAAAATAACCTTCCATTTAGGAAAGGCATAAATGATTTGATCAGATGGGAATAAAAAACTTCTGTGATCATCTTCTTTTTGAATTATCAATCTATGACTGGTAGCGTAAATATAAAAGTAGTTCCTTTACTAACTTCACTTTGAACCTCAATTTGACCTTCATGTGCAAGAATTAACCTTTTCACAATGGCTAAACCGAGTCCTGTTCCTTCACTGCCAGGTGTACGCACTTTATCTACTTTATAAAATCTTTCCCAAATAAAGGGAAGCTCTTCTTTTGGGATTCCAGGACCAGAATCTGTAATCTCAACTCTAGCATGATTCTTCTCTATTGTTGTTTTTACTTTAATTATTCCTGCTGCCGGGGTAAATTTAAGCGCATTATCAAGTAGATTCGTTAAAACTTGATCTATACGATCTATATCTGCATTAATCCAAATAGGACGATCCTTTAACTGAACTTTGAGAGAAAGTGATTTTTTATCTAATATTGGATCTAGTTGGGCTAATAACCTTCTTATCGTTTCATTTAAATCCATTTTCGTTTTAAACAGTTGAAATGTTTTGGCTTCCATTCTAGAAAGATCTAATAGATCTTGTATGAGTCGAGACATTCCTTTTGTTTTGGTTAGTGCCGCAGATACATAATTCTCCATAGCGATTGGATCCTCAGTAAATTTCCTATCATTAATTCCTTGTAAAACTCCGGAAATATAAGTAAGTGGTGAGCGTAATTCATGGGAAACATTAGCAATAAAATCACGACGTACTTGTTCAGTGGTCGCTAATTCTTTTGCCATTGTATTAAAGGTATGTGCTAACTGAGCAATTTCATCATTTCCATCAACATGTATGGGATCCGTTGACTTACCAACAGCAAGCTCACTGGCAGCTTTACTCATTTGTTTTAGTGGTTGGCTAATGCGTGTAGAAATCCAATAGGTTAATAAAGTAGCGATGGCCATTGCAATCAATCCTGCTAGAATAATAAACTTTCTAACCTGTGCCATCGTTTCACGTATATCATAGATCGTCGAATGAAGGGATACGGCCCCTGTAACTTTGTCAATATTTTTTATCGGTACAACAACAGACAATACAGTATCTTGATTAAAATTAAGATAACCCCTATCTTCTCTAGTAACGATTTGATCAGATAGGACTTGATCCCACTGATCCTTTGTAAAGGGATCTTCCTTCTGGGCATGCTCATATAAACGAAGCTTTTCAAATTTTTCTCCATTACGATCAAACAATACTAATTGTGCATTTAAATGATGTTCATAATTTTCTAATGCTTTATTCATTCCATATATATCAAGTTTTCCTTCAAAATAGGATTCGATGACCCTACTTACCTCTTCTCCGTGAGAGATTAATCGTCGTTCTTTTTGTACAATATAGTAGTTTTCAAATAAATAAGATAATAACCCTCCCAAAACAACGAGTGCAATAAAGATAACGGTTAAGTAACTAAACATTAAACGCCTAGCCAGTTTTTTAAACATACTGTTTTTTCACCTCAAATTTATACCCTACACCCCAAAGAGTTTTAATTTGCCATATTTCTTTATCATCATGTACTTTTTTACGTAAGCGATCAACATGTACATCAATCGTTCGTGTACTTCCGGAAAAATCAAATCCCCAAACTTCTTCAAGCAGTTGTTGCCTTGTAAATACTTGATTAGGATGACTAGCTAAAAAGTAAAGTAATTCTAATTCTTTCGGTTTTAATTTTAAATGCTCACCATTTAAGCGAACATGGTATTCGTTGATATCTATCATTAGGTTTGGGTACACAATTTGTTTGACTTCTACCCCTTTTGGAGCATAACGGCGAAGGACAGCCCTTATTCTAGCAATCAATTCTCGGAAATCGAATGGCTTTACGATATAATCATCAGCCCCTAATTCTAAACCAAGAACCTTATCAAACTGTTCCCCTCTAGCAGTCAGCATTACAATTGGGATATTGCTCACCCGACGAATTTCCTTACATACATTCCAACCATCCAATTGAGGTAACATGATATCAAGTAATACAAGATGAGGGGCGAACTCTTTAAATTTCTCTAGAGCAGCTTGTCCATTATCAGCAATCGCTACTTCAAAATTTTCTTGAACAAGGTATGATTTGATCAATTGGCATAAGTTATAATCATCATCGACAATCAGTATTTTTTCTTTATTTGTTTTGTTCACAAGCTTCTCCCCCTACTTGTTAACTCTGTCCATTCGTTTATTTTGTAAAAATCATTACTTTTATTATACAAGCTTATGGAGTTATTTGGGGGCTTTTTCAATAAGAAACGCCCCTTGTTTAAATACAGGAGCGTTTTTTAAAAAAAGTCTTCTTTACTTTACATGATTTTGAAGATCAAATAATGGTCTAAGTTTAACCCCAATGATTGAACCGATAAAGGCTGCTACAAACCATAACCAGCCATGTAAGCTAAAAGAAACAATTCCACTAAAGAAAGCACCGATGTTGCACCCAAAGGCAATTCGAGCACCATATCCCATTAACATTCCACCGATTGCAGTTCCTATGATTGAACGAGTCGAAAATTTCCATTGAACGGGTTTGGTAAAACGTATAGCAAGTGCAGCAGCGAGTAATGCGCCCAATATGATTCCTATATCAAGTACAGAGGTAACATCAGCAAAAATACTCCCATTCAATTCATTAACCCTTGCTGGTGTTTGCCAATATCCCCAACTTTCCACTGGTACGCCGAGTTCCCTCACTATTTTTGAACCCCATAAAGCAAAAGCAGAGGTAATTCCCCATGGTTTTCCAGAGAGAACGAAAATAGCAAATTGAACCAATGCTAAAATAATAGCTCCAGTGACTAATGACCAAGGACCTTGGTAGATGACTTTCCAATCCTTGTTTGGCCGTTGATTACTTTTCAACAACTTACCATGTCGTTTACGTTCCAAATACATGGAAATGGCAACAACGATGACCGCTAGAATCATTTGTATAACAATCCCTTGCCAAATTCCGAAATTATTCAGAAAAGAAACTGGGCCAATATTTGGTGTATCCATCCACCATTGAAAATCTTTTGCTCCAAGTACAGAACCAATGATAAAGAAAATTAATGTGTTCAGAGCACGAAGATCACCACCACCTAAGTGGTATAGTGTTCCTGATGCACATCCATCTCCTAATTGCATGCCAATCCCAAAAATGAATGCTCCGAATAAAAGAGAGATCCCAACAGAACTTATATACCCATTAACCGTTTGGCCAAAAAAGGAACCTTGAATTAATAAGGGTAAGAAAAGAAAGCTCCCCAGCATCATTAAAAGCATTTGCACGCGAATCCCTTCACCACGGCGATTTAAAATAAAGTGTCTCCATGCAGAGGTAAAACCAAAATGAGCATGATATAAAGCAATTCCTGCAATGATTCCTACAAAATATAGTGAAGCCTGGCGTAAAGAAACGGCTTGATATAAGTAAACAACACCGATGAAAGCCACAAATATCGTAGCAATTATAATAGAACGATTATATCCTACCCGTGAAGGGGCAGAATTAGCAACGGTTACGTTTGTTTGCATTCAAATCACCTCTTAGTTAGTAGTTAGATCAAGTTCATTCATGATTCTTTCTCTTATCTTGATAAATTCAGTTCCATTGCGATTACGAGGTCTTGGAAGATCAACAATAATCATATCTTTGATATAACCAGGCCTTGGACTCATCACAAAAATTTTATCGGCCAAGTAAATCGCTTCATCAATATCATGGGTAATCAGAATCATCGTTTTCTGAGAACCCAACCATAAATTCATCAGTTCATTTTGCATTTTTAATTTAGTTATGGCATCTAAGGCACCGTAAGGTTCATCAAGCAATAACACATCTGGATCCATAACCAATGCACGGGCTATGGAAGCACGTTGACGCATTCCTCCAGATAACTGTCCTGGATAGTAATCTTTAAAATCTGTTAATCCAACTTTGACAAGAATCGCTTGAATACGTGCTTCCCTTTCTTCTTTAGCAACATTTGCTAGCTCTAAACCAAACTCTACATTTTCACCAACTGTACGCCAAGGAAATAGAGCGTGCTCTTGGAAAATTAAAGTCCGCTCTGGATCAGGCTGATCAATGATCTGTTCATTAGCCATTACCTTCCCTGTGGTTGGTTTTTCTAAACCAGCAATCATTCTTAATGCTGTGCTCTTTCCACAACCTGAAGGACCGACGATGGCAACAAATTCACCACTTTCAACAGAAAAGTTCACATTAGATAATACCTTTAAATCGCCAAAAGATTTACTAACATTCTCCAACTTGATTGTTTGCATTATACTGAACCCCCTGCTCCTGTCAGATCACGCCACCGAAGAAATTTCCTTTTTAACTGCTCAAGAACAAGATGATCTAGAATGAGGGCGATCCCACCAATCACTACAATATTAAGAAGAACTCCTTCCATATCGGCAATTTCCCCTGCATAACTAATCGACCAACCAAGACCAACTGCTGCTCCTCCAACCATTTCACTAGCCACAAGCGATCTCCAAGCATTGCCAAAAGCAACTTGAGCACCTGTTAAAAAAGATGGAAAGGTTTCAGGCAGAAAAACTTTTGTTACTAATTGTTTTTTATTCGCACCTAATACCTTTGCTAGTTCGAGATGAGTGCGATTTATATTTTCTGTCGCATTAATCATCGCTAAAGCCATAGGAAAGAAACTGGCAATCGTGATCACGATGATAATAGGAAGATCGCCAAACCCAAATAAAATAACTAAAAATGGAATCCACGTTATTGGAGGGATTGATTGCAATATTGAAATTACATTTTTTAGATAGATTTTAAATCCCTTCGATAAACCAGACAATAAGCCAAATAAAGAACCTAGAAGACAAGCTAAAGGATACCCAATGATTAATCGAATTAGACTACTTTGAATACTGTCTAAAAATGCTGGATCTTTTACTTCACTAAGAAATCGCTGAAAGACTTTAACTACATCTGGTAATAAAAAGTTTGGTAAAAACCATGCGATAATTTGCCATATAACGAGTAGTGTAACAATCGCATAAACATATGGAAGTGTCGATTTTATACTTAGACGCTTGACCTTTTTATTCGGTTTTAATATGGTTTGATTAGCAATAGACTTGATGATTTGTGATTCTTTTTTCACTTGAAGTCACCATCTTAAGATTGTTTTTTGTTTTGCCAAGATAAATCAAGAATATCCTCTACATTTAGAGGTTTTGATAGCATTTGTTGATCTATCATCATTTGTACAATATCTTTCATTTGTTGAATATTTTCTTGAGTAATTTCCCAATTAAAGGTTTGAGCTTCAATTGCTTCAGCGATTAAGTCTACTGAATTGATTCTCCCATTTGTTGTATCGATGGTTTCTGTTTCAATAAAACGTTTTGCCAATATTTTTGCTGCTTCTTTTGGTTGATTTTCTAACATCTCAATCGCTTCTTTTTGAGCATCTAACATCTTATTTATCGCAATCTGTTTTTCTTGAAGAATTTTCCCTGAGGTTATCGCCACCATACATGGGAAAGGCCATTCTTCTCCAACATCATAAAGTGGCGTTACAGGAATGGTTTTACGAGCAATTCGATCATATGGTTCAAAGAGAAAAGCAGCATCTACTTTCCCAGCTGTTAAGGATTGGATCGCCACACTTGGTGAAACAT
This sequence comes from Tepidibacillus sp. HK-1, assembly GCF_001748485.2. NCBI lineage: Bacteria > Bacillati > Bacillota > Bacilli > Caryophanales > Bacillaceae > Tepidibacillus > Tepidibacillus sp. HK-1. The sequence goes on from NZ_BDGM02000006.1 coordinate 89,456, forward strand.
AAACCATATTCACATCATTACGTGTAAGATTACCCTCTTTCAGTACAACACCATTTAGCACGATGTCTGCTGTGCTCCCTTGTTTCTGTGTAGCTAGTTGCTTTCCTTTCAAATCTGGTATCGTCTTAATATTACGATCACTTCGCACTAATAGACTGTGATAACCCATTTGCGCACCGCTGATTACTTTTAAATCAGCACCTTTATCAGCCCATGTAACAGCATTTGTAAATCCAAGCACCCCTGCGTCTAATTGCCCTCCAACAATCGCTTTAATCATCTCAGGCCCACTATTAAAGATTTGAACTTCCACTTCTAACCCATTCTTTTCATAAAAACCTGCATCATAAGCAAGCATCACTTGAGCATCATCCATCACGTTTAAATAACCAATACGTAGCTTTTCTTTTGTTTGTGGATTTGTATTTGCTTGCTGCTCCTTGTTTGCTCCACAGGCGGTTAAAAATAAAGAAATGATCATTACAAACATCCCTACCCACCGTAATCGGCGTGCCCCTAAAATTTTTACCAATTCCATTTCCCCCTTTAACGTATAAACTTGACTAATTTAGTCAGGATTGTCCTTGCATATTGCAAGAAAAAACACCTCATAAGAAGAGGTGTTAAGATAACTCTTCTTATCTTTCAGAACAAATTGTTCTGCTGGAATTAGCACCGTATCATACAAATCGGTTGCCGGGTTTCATTGGGCCAGTCCCTCCACCACTCTGGATAAGAACGTGATAATATGTAATTGATCATACTGTGATTCATAGAAAATCGTCAATCCATTAATGTGCTACAATCAAAAAGTTTTTTCATGATTATTCTAATTATGCAACAACATCATAGCCTTGGTCTTCGATCGCTTCTTTCATTTGTTCAAAAGTTACTTTTCCCTCATCGAAAGAAACCGTTACATTTTTGTTCTCAAGACTAACAACCGCATTGGAGACCCCTGCTAATTTTTTTAGTGCCCCTTCTACCGCCATTTTGCAATGATTACATGTCATACCTTCTACTTTAATTACTTTTTCCATTTAAAATCCCTCCATTATAGATGAATGATTATATGAAACCCTTGTTAGGGTAACAAACAATAGTCAATAACCTTGTTTTTTTAAAATTTAATATTTTTTAATCGTAAGGAGTTAAGAACGACTGAGACAGAACTCATTGCCATCGCAGCTCCTGCAATCCAAGGTGCTAATAGACCTGCCATTGCTACTGGAATACTAATTGAATTGTAGAATAAAGAAGCAAATAGATTCTGCTTAATATTTTTTAAGGTCTGTTTACTAATATAGATTGCATCTGCAACCCCTTTTAAGCTCCCACCAATTAAGGTAACATCGGCTGCTTCAATCGCTATATCTGTTCCAGTTCCAATTGCCATCCCTACATCTGCAGTAGCTAATGCTGGAGCATCATTGATGCCATCGCCAACCATGGCAACTGTATATCCTTGAGTTTTTAAGGATTCAACTTCTTTTGCCTTATCTTCAGGCATTACTTCTGCACGAACTTCATCAACACCCACTTCTTGAGCTATACTTTTTGCGGTACGTTGATTATCCCCGGTAATCATCACGACTTTGATACCCATTTCTTTTAATTTGGCAATGGCTTCTTTTGAGTCAGCTTTTACCGTATCAGCCACTGCAAGGATTCCTAATAATTTATCAGGAGTAGCAACTAAAACAACTGTTTTCCCTTGTGCTTCTAATTGGGCCATTTTTTCTTCAATAGCTGCTGGATCAAGTCCAATTTCTCTTACTAATTTACGTGTTCCCACATAAACCATCGTATCGTTCACTTTTGCTTTTAAACCTTTGCCAGGAAGAATCTCAAAATCTTTGACTTGAAGCAAGTCGATTCCTTTTTCTTCTACGCCTTTAGCAATTGCCTTACCAATCGGATGTTCAGACGTTTTTTCAATGGAACCAGCATATTGTAATAATTCCTGTTCACTTGCATCAATCGCAATATAATCTGTTAATTCAGGCTCCCCTTTGGTAATGGTGCCTGTTTTATCTAATACAATCGCATTGATTTTTTTAGTGTTTTCTAAGTGTTCTCCACCTTTGAAAAGAATCCCATGTTCAGCTGCTTTACCGGTCCCAACCATAATAGAAGTTGGTGTTGCTAAACCTAATGCACATGGACAAGCAATAACGAGAACGGCTATCGCATTCACTAAGGCATGTTCAAAATTGTTAGGATCTAGCCAGAAGTAATAACCTAAGAAGGTTAAAATAGCGATGGCCACAACAATCGGCACGAATATCCCCGAAATCACATCAGCCATCCGTTGAATGGGTGCTTTCGTACTATTGGCTTGTTCTACCGCTTTAATAATTTGTGCTAATGCTGTATCTTTCCCAACCTTTGTCGCTTTAAACTTAAAAGAACCATGCTTATTGATTGTAGCCCCAATGACAATATCGCCAACTTTCTTATCGACTGGAATACTTTCCCCTGTAATCATGGATTCATCAACAGACGAATAGCCCTCGATAATTTCACCATCAACAGGGATTTTTTCCCCAGGGCGAACAATGATGATATCTCCTTTTACCACTTCTTTAATTGGAACTTCAATCGGTTCTCCGTTTCTTTCAACCATCGCAGTCTTTGCTTGTAAGCTCATCAATTTTTTAATCGCATCAGATGTTCGACCTTTCGCTAAGGCTTCTAAATATTTACCAAATAAAACGAGCGTAATCAGGACTGCACTCGTTTCAAAATAAAGTTGATGAGTGCCTATAATTATTCCATAAATACTATAAAAGTAAGCAGCAGATGTTCCTAATGCAACAAGGACATCCATATTAGCACTACCATTTTTCAAAGCAGAATAAGCACCATGATAGAATTGATAACCAATATAGAATTGAACTGGTGTTGCTAAAAGAAGTTGAAACCATGGGTTCATGATGATTTCTGGCACCAAATACATAACCCCAAAATGACCCAACATACTCCATAATAGGGGAAGGGATAAGAGAGAAGAAATGATCAACTTGGTTCTCTTTTTACTTAATTCTTTATCCTTAGCAGATTGTTGATCCACTTCATCCTCATGAACTTTTCCATCATATCCTAAGTCCCTAACTTTCTTTATAAAATCATCCACATCTACTTCTTCAGCATTGTATTCGACAACTGCTCTTTCCAGCGCCAGATTGACTGTAGCAGAGTAAACACCTGGTATTTTATTTAATCCCTTTTCGATTCGTGAGGAACATGCAGCACAAGTCATTCCAATTAGATCTAATTCTACTTTTTCCTTTGCTACACCATAGCCAAGATCCTTTTCTTCCGTCACCATTTTACTCACTCCTTTGATGACTATCTATCTATTTAATAAACAATTTAATAACATCCATCAATTCATCAATCGCAGGATCACCATTACCAGATTTAATTGCCTTTTGGACGCATCCGTGTGTATGTCTCTCTAATAAGGATAATCCAACTTTGTCTAAAGCAGCACGTACAGCTGCAATTTGAATTAAGACATCTACACAATAACGATCATCTTCTACCATCTTGTGAATACCACGCACTTGTCCCTCGATTCGTTTTAAACGTTGAAGAATTTTTTGATTCATCTCATTTGGGTGCATATGCTCATTTAAGTTTTCCATACCCCTACCCCCTTTATGTATTAAATTATACCGTATCTATTGAAGGGTGTAAAGTTAACTCAAATGGAAAATCTATCCTAAAAGTAATTTCTTTATTTCTTTTTCGTTCACTTCAAAACCAATAAGTATTTTTTTCTTTTTAAAAAAGCCAAATAAACCGGGTTTTTGAAAAACAAAGGTAGGAACAATTCTTGTACCAGAAACCTCTTTTAGTAGATCCTCCCTTTCAGGATGAATACTAAGATCATGTTCTACATAGTCAATATTGTGTTGGGAAAGAAACTCTTTCGCCGCTTGACAATCTATTCATGTTGGCCTTGTAAATAGTTCTAATGTAATATTTTCCATCCATATCACCCCCTCAAACCCATAAATCCTAATTCAATTTTAATTCTTTTTTAATTTGTCCAAATCAATATTTTCTCTATACAAAAATCCATCACAAATTATACCCATACCCCCGTGTAGTATATTATAAATTATAATCTTTCTAATTTAGTCATGTCTATGTCAATATTGTGTCTAAATAGTGAACTATTTTTGGAGAGGAAATTCATAATATCCTCTTAAAACGTTAGTTCTACATCAAAACCATTCAGTTGCTTCTCAATGTGATCAAAGCGATTGAGTATCTCCTTAAATATTTCCTACACACAAAATCTCCACTAGTATTAACACTCTTCCATCATCTTTTCTATATCTTCTATTAGTTTAGGAATTAACTTTTCCTGATACCCTGCTTTACGTTCTATCTTTATTTGTTCTTTTAATGGCTGTAATTCACTTAGTGTTATTGTCTCTAATTTTTTAAGCCGCGTATCAGATAATTCAACGGTTGACTTTGCTTTCATATATTCATCAACTTCATAATGCCAAAGTTGGACATGTTCGGGGTACCGGTTTTTTAATCTCTCAGCCATTTGAAGGCCCTCAGGGTCATAATCCCCAGAGTAATAAATAATAACATCATTCTGAACAAGGTAATCTAATAAAATCAAGGTAGCGAGTTTAAATTGCCCATGAGTGCATATGATTGGTGGAGACTCTTGTAATTGTAATTGGTCGATGATTGCCGAAAAAACACCAGAATTTTCAACAACAAAAACAACATTGGCTTTTCTTGAATGATACGTAACACCGGGTATAAAGAAATGGAGTTTAATCAATTCCCTTAATGCAACATTCATAACATGATTCCCCTTAAATGCCTCCCACCATAACGATTCTGGCGTCCCATCATCGCAAAAACCTAAAATACCAGTGCAAGTGACAAAATTCAATATATCATCGCGAATGATTCTAAAATATTGCATCAATTCACTAACATCTTCAGCCGTCAACGAACTTACCATCTCATAATCTTGATCTTCCAACTGTCGAATCCATTGTAAAGCCACAATAAGAAACCGACCTTGATCTGTATCCAGGTCAAAACCATGAGGATCTTGTGTCACTTGGTAGGCAAAGATAGGCAATCGAATATAGTCTTTTGTTCTAGTATCTGTCTCTAAACGAAACGTTAAAATAGAAATGGCTTTTATCACTTGTTCCAACTGACTCTTAAATAAATCCCGATCTTTGTCATAAGCAAGATGAAATCCTCTTACACCATTCCCCTTTTCTTGAATATGTTGAAGAAAGCCTAGAGCAAGTGGATCGTTGTATCGTTGTTTAAATTCCTCAAAAAAATTAGCTTTAAGTCGTTCATAGCGTTCTTTTTCTTCTGCCTGCGATATGATTGGATGTCCAATGTAACCATCTAATAAATCCTTAACATCAACTCCTGCAAACTTTGTCCTTTCAAGTGCCTTCTCAAACTGTGAAAATGCGATGGTGATTGATTTCTCTTTGGAAAAGTCCTTACGAAAAAAAGAGGAAAGTACCTCTTTTTCTTGTTCATTCACATTGACGATGGTAACTTTTCCCCCAATTCTTCCTAGACTCTTATATTTGTTGATCAATAGTTGAAAAAGTGTTTGAAAACCTTTCTCCTGTTTGAAGTATTTTACCGCTTCACTGGTTAAATGGTTTAGCTTATCCATGCATTACTTCCCCTTTAAACTTCTTTTTACACCATATACTTTATCTTTTCTTGATCCAGACGATTTTCTTCAATCCCTTCGCTTTTCAATAGTTGCAATCTTCTACCATCCCAGTGGTAGCGAACAACTGTAACATAAGATGCATTCTTCGGTCTAACTAATTCACAGATCGATAATTGAGATACTGTGTCATAATCTCCCCATAAGGCTTGTGAATTAAAGATATAATTAAACCCTAGTTTCTCTACTAGATCAAACATATCACGAATATTATTTTCATCCACACCTGCAAAGGCTTCATCTAAAGAGATGATATATGGTGCGTCATCACGGGCTTCCAGATACCTAGAATAAGCTGCAGAAAATAGCGGAATATACATCGCCATGGCTTTTTCGCCTCCACTAAACGTATAAAAGACATTGTTTGTAAGTTCTCTTTTTGGTTCTCCTTCCCTTTTGTAATAAAGAGTGAATGAAAACCATTTGCGGTAATCCAACATCTCCTTAATCATTTGGTGCAAGGTTTCTCCATAACCCTTTTCTTCAAGTACTTCTTTGGCACGAGTGATCTTAGATTGAAAATGGGTGGTGATACGATTCATATCTTCTGCTTTTAATAGTCTAGAATCAAGACGAAGAAGATCAACTAAATCTTTAGTATCCAATTCTTCTTCTATATCCGCAGTCTTAGGTTTCCATCGAATGGAAAAGGTCAACCCACTTGATGTATCCCTTTCAGACATTAAACGGTTAATTTTCTCCACCCATTGTTCTGCCCGATTAATTCTAGCGCGAATGATTCTCCCTACACTATTTAAAATAATTTCTTCGTATAATTCGCGATCTTTTTCACTTAATATTACTTTTTGCAATTCAATATCTTTATCGATTTGAGTTAAAACATAATAAGGACTGACACGATTACCATTATACTCCATAAGCAGTTGAATTCGTCTTGCTTTCTGTTTTAATTGATCCCATTTCATGATGATGTTTTCATCATCAATACTTATCTCTTCATTGATCTCAAAGATCGTATCTTGGGTAAGACGATATTCTACGAGCACACTCTGTTCTTGATAATAAACGTTTGTTAATCGTTGATTCACTTTTTCGCGATCTAGGTTTTGGAGTAGTGTACCATATTGATTTAAGACTTGTTTAGCACGACTCACAATATGCTCTTCTTCTAACCGAATAGACGAATCCTCGATCACATTCACCAGTTGTAATCGATCATCCTCTGTGAAAATGGTTAACCATTTTTGAAAGAGCTGTTCTGCAAATAAAACCTCTGATTCCTTTTTGTTGATCTCTGCTTCAGTATGATTGATTTGATTGCGTATATCTTGTATGTTTGCGATCAATTCTTTGATTTGAATTGGAATTTGCTTTAATCGTTGAACAATATTTTCAATCAGTTGCCGTATTTCTTCGGCTCCTAACTCTGCTAAACGTTCTTCAATTTGTTGTAACTGAAGATGATATTTCTTTATCTCTCCTTCAATTTGATTCAATTCCCCTTTTAATTCATCAATATCAAACTGAATTTCTTCCAAGTTTTGTTGATATAGCAAGATGCTTTGTTTACTATGTTGATAGTCTTTATAATTACTTTCTAAATCTCGTAGTTCCTGTTGATAATTCAGTATTGATGTTCTTGCCGTTTCATATGCTTCTTCCTGAATAGGCAAGCTGATTTCCTCTGTTAATTCTCGTAATTGATTTTTGATCCTCTGTAATTGTTCAAGCTCTTGTTTTACACGATCATTCTTACGTTTTGCTTCCTCTGCAAGTAATTTGATCTTTTGTCTAGTTTCTACTAATTCTTCATAAACATGTTTTACATCCTTATCTTCTGGAAAATCTAGAAATTCTCGTTCTAAGGTTGCAAGTTTCATTTCCCATCGTTGGGATTCCTGTATCATTCGAATCTTCTCGTCTTCTAGTGCACTGATTTCCTCTTCAATTCGTTGAATCACTTGTAACCGATATTGTTTTCGAGCTTCTTTGCCAATATAGATTGCCTGTGACTGATTAGGGGCATGTCCTTCAATCAGTCCAATCTGATAACGACCCTCTTCATTAATCGAAATGAGAGAATCAGCCTTTTCATCGATAACAATACTTCTTAATACATGATCAATATCCTTTCCTGTTACCTCAACTCCCTCAACCGGTGTTGGATAAAGAAGATCTGCTAACGTATAGCCAAAAAATTGTGGGTTTGGCCGAATGATTCGATCATGAACGAGTTCTACTGAATAAGATTCAGGAATAATCAATGCATCCAATAGACCCATCTCTGTAATCGCTGCTTCAATCCGTTCTCGTTGCGTTATTGACACCTCGACATGAAACTCTACCGCCGAGTAAAAAGGAAGATGAGGGATATTTTGTTTCATAAGTTGTTGTCTAGCTTCTACCGTTTCGTAATGTCTTTCTGGTTCTGGATCTTTCTTTTCCTTCCATTCTTTTAATTCTATTTTCTTCTGTTCTATTTCTTTTAGCTTTGTTTCGATTCTTTGTTGTAATTGAATGCTCTCTTTTTGGAGAACTTGATAGACTTCACGATATCGTTTTTCAATAGGAGCCTTAATTTCTTCTAAAGGATATTCGTCATAGATTTGGCCAATTCGAGAGGCCACCATTTGCACATCCTTATCTGACAAATCCAGCTGTTTATTTTGCTGTTGCCATATATGGAAAGCTTCTAAATAACGCTCTCTCTCCTCTTCAAAATATTGCTCCCATTTCCGTTCATTACTCCGTTGATCATCAAGATCTTTATTAACCTCTCCTAACTCTTTTTCTAATTCTTGATAACGTTTTTTGATGATCGAATGCTCCCTAAGAATTTTAAGAATTTCATCTAGTTTTCCTTGATAATCATGAACTTCTTTCTTCCATAAATCAAATTGATAAACCCCTTGGTAATTTCGTTTAAATTCTGGAGCGGCAATCTGATGATTGAAAAAGGCTGCCTCTTCCGCCAGAAACTCCAATTCATCAAGCGATTCCTGGATCAGGCGATCTGCTTTTTCCTCTTTTTTTGCTTCTATCCGTATTTTATCTTTTAACTCTCTTTCTTTACGCTTTTTTTCTTCTAGGGTTTGTTCCTTTTGCTTTCTTTTGAATTCTATCTGTTTTTCTGCTATTAGTAATTCTTGTTTTTTCTCTTCAGCTTTAAATACATCATGATCTCGTAATTGCTTTTCTTCATCCTTTAGAACTTCTTCTTCTCGCTCAAGTTGTTCCAAATTCCTACTCTGCAAATCCAATTCAGCTTTTAACTCACTCATACTACGCTGCAATTCTGCTTTCTTTTTTCGTACATTTTCCTGCTCTCGATGAGCCACCAATACGCCATTTGCTTTTTCTACTAAAACAAATTGGTTATATTGATCATATTCTTTACATAAGCGTTTCAAGGATCTTTGGTCTCGAATTAGTTGATCTAATTGTTGCTTGGTTTGATCCATATTTTCGATTGTATCAGATAATGGACGTAATTCTTCATCAGATAGGGCTGGTAAAGATTCATTCAAGATATCATAAATGACAGTTGGCTTAAATTCTTTGGATAATTTGGGACTACGCAATTGAATGAGTAACTTAATCAATTCATCATACGCATCTAATGTTTCAAAACCAAATATATATTTATTTACCAACTCCATATATTCTCTTTGTGTACGAACCACCTTACCACCGTTCTCTAATCTATTTTCTAATTCTCTTCTTGTCAGTGGAATCTTCTCTCCAGCTTCTAACTTATACAGGAGTATATCCTGTCCGATTCGGCGGTTATCATAGATCACAAATCCCCAGAATTCCATGTTACTTTGTCTTTTAGCCCGTAAGCCAATTCCAGTTGTCAAGTATTGCTCCGTATCCTGACGCTTATATTCAAGATATAAGTATCCTGTTCTCTCATCGCGATCAACGATCCCTTTTTCACCAAGAAGGTAATCCTCCATCTTTCTTGCTTTCGAGCCAAATGGGTCTAAACGGTCGGGACTTTTCTTTCCGTCTAATAATACAGGGAGTAAACTTTGCATGGTGACGGATTTCCCAGATCCATTACTTCCTCTTAAAAGTAATCTACCTCCCGAAAATTGAAACTCTTCCTCGTCGTAATACCAAAAATTAAGTAAACCTGCACGATGAAGTTGCCATTTATTCCCCTTCACTTTCTCCTACCTCCTCATTTCCGTTAAAATCATCTGGATAACGCCCAATCATTCGCACCAATGCTGGTAAAAGTATGACTGCCCCTGTATCCAATTCTCTCCTAGCCAATTTCCAATCCTCTAAAAGCTGAAATAATTTTATTGTGGTTTCTTGAATAGAGGCTTCACGGTGTTCCTTGCTCCAACCTATCCCATATTTTTCTTTGCAAAATCCTACCCATCGTTCAAAATCTAACCAAGTCAATAATAAAGAACCATCCCATTGAATTGGGATCTCATCTTCAACTTGTTGTTCCCGTACAATACTCGAAAATTGCAAAGCAACGTCCATAATTCCCTTATTATCTGGATATAAATGAAAGCGTGCTTTTCGTTCAGGTAATGTGAGCATTGCTGTATTTTTATATAATTCCAATTGAAAGGGTGTATGAGATTCAATATCTTCCCGTAATCGATTCCGATAATTCCGTAGATATTGAAAGTCAGGATCTTGTACCCCTTCACTGTAGAGTACAGGTGACAAGAATAGCTTTCGATAGATTCGATATCTCCTCATCGCTCCTGTATTCGCTTCTTCTCCCATCCACTCTACTTTCAAAATCTCTTCCATAGACTCAAACTGAAATAGGTCCTTTGGATAGGATCGCATAAAATAACGAGAGATGAGCGGAACTTCATAAAGTACTTCATGGTTTTCTGTCTGCGAGAAACCTTCAATATCTCCATCTACAGCCTTTACAATTCCTATCTCTTCAGAAAACTTGAGTACACGAACAAGAGACTTACGATGTTCATAATTGGTCCAATCGATTCCTTCCTCTCTTGGATAAATACTTAACAGGTCTTCGACAATTTCCATTAATAGAAATTGCTCATCAACGGCTTTCCCCTCTAAAAAGGCTAATACACATGCAAACAAGGCATAATCACGTGGATGTATAAACATTTGAATTCCCATCCATGGTTCTGGATCAACTGGAATTTTTTCTAATTTCGCAAAATGGCGATGCACAATGAAACGGTAACCAAATTTTTCCTGAAAATAATCCCTTAATGCATGTTCTCTCTCCCGAATCATCTGGTATTTCTCTGGATCCTTCTCACGTAGAATCCAAAATTGTTCAAATAAATCCTCTAAAACCTCTTGTGCCACTTCATCAAATATCAAATTTTGTTTCTCCATTTTTTCCACCTAATCTATGAAATAGAAAACATAATTGGGCATTCTTAACCATCCATCTTCTGACTCAAGCTGAATCATAGAATCATTCAATTGTAATAATTTAAATCGTCTACCCGTTTCTGTTTTACCGATTTGTTCTTTATTTCCCATCGCTTTTGCAATCCAATTCAAAAGGGTTTTACGTACGTATGGATCTACTATCGTTAATTGACTAAGTACAATTCGATCATGATTCATTATTTGTTCCATCATTTTCTGTTCTGCCTCTTTTTCTAGCAAATATTGTTGAAGTGTCTCTTTTTTCTCTCGTTCTTTGTTCACAATGATTCCAGGTCTGGTTTTTTCCTTGTATTGTTTAATCCTTGGTTTTAAAGTAAAGATCGTAGGGGGTTGGTCCCAAACCTCGGAATAGATATCTTCTGTCTCTATGCCATCTGTTTGAAAATGCCTCGTATGAAAAGCACCAAAGACAACAGACGATAGTTTATGCGCTGCTTGTATATCCTGCATCTCAGCGAACCATTTCGCTAAATGAAGATAATCCTTTCGGCGACTACGGAAATTTTGACTTCTTTCTCCGATTCGCTGTGCAAATCGAGTCATCCGTCGAATAGTCTCGTTCGTCTCATTTTGCAAAAAGGAAAGTTCACTTTCACGACCATTTTCACCAAGAAACCACTTTTGTAAGCTTTGCCATTGATCAATTGATTGCTGAATTAGATCCTGTTCATTTGGTAGATTTATTAAACGAGGAATCGATAGTTGATAGGTTGCAATACGATTAGCCACATGCTCAATAAAATCAGTCTTAGTATCATGCAAAACGGATTCGATTTTAAAGGAAGACCGTTGTAACGCAGACATAAAATTCCGTAGATATTCGGTTAAAGCATCCTTAAAGGCGAGAAATGTTTCAGTCATCATGACCTCTTCAACCTTCTCACTTTTAAGATAGGCAATATAATCTGTAGCGTTTTCCGCCATTTTCCGAAATTGATCAAACATATCTTCCCACAAACGATATAATGCCTCATTATCTAGCTTGTCCACATCATATTCACGTTTGCCTTTATGAAAGGGATTTTCGTGATAAGCAGTGAGTTGATATAAGGATTCAAGCAATCGATCAAATAAGGTCTTTTCCAATGATCCACCGAAAGAATCCCCTAATTTCTCTAACCCTTGAACCATCCGTTCAATTTCAATGGTGTAGGGAGTCGCCTGATAGCGAAACTTCTTTTTCTTAAAATCCTCAATTGAATTAACTCTTCCTGTCTCTTGACGGGGAATGATATTTTTCCACTGAACTAATTGGTTCAAGTCATTTTGTAATTGTTCTTCTGTATATTCTTGAAAGTGAAAGTTTTGTTTCAAATATTCATAGATTTCCTCTGGGAATAGATAATGACGTAATCGTTCATGCTGTTGATAAAAATAACGTAGGATTGAACGGTATCGCCATGCATTATCTGTCGTTAAATAGGTAACCTCTGATATCGCTCTTAACATTTGATCATTCATAGATTTCCTCACATTTTTAAAAATTTTCTCAGTTACAGTATATCAAACAAACATAAAAAAACATCCCCATTATTCCAAGAGGGATGTTTTTACTAATTTCACTTTTTATCTATTTTAAAAACCTTTTTGCGATTATTTTTTTGAAATTGCTCCATTCTTGCTTTTCTATGGTGAAGAGCTTTTTTTTATAGGTATTGTTTTTACGGTTAGTGTTTTTTTAAAAATTTAAGCTAGTAATGATAGAGTATAAAACAAATTCTCTCTTTTTTTATATAAAACCTGGGCTTCTTCTACAGAAATACTTGAAAAACGAATGGTATGGCCTGGTAATGCTTGCGCTAATAAAGGTAAATCAACTGAAATAACGGTAGCAATTCTAGTATATCCACCTGTTGTTTGTCGGTCTGCCATTAAAACGATTGGATGACCGTTTGATGGAACCTGAATTCCGCCAAAGGGGATAGCATCTGAAATAATATCAGCAGTAGAAAGATGTGTAATTTGGGGACCATTTAAACGGTATCCCATTCGATCCGATTGAGATGAAATTTCAAAAGTTTGGGTTAAAAAGGTCTGAATTCCTTCTTCAGTAAAATAATGAAGGTGTGGCCCTAAAATAACCCTAGCATGAATCTCACTTTTATATGTCGGAATTTCATCATAATGAAGTAACCGTCCAACATATCTTTTTTCTAGAATTCCTTTACCAAATAGAATATCATCTTTTTGTAAAGCACGACCTTTATATCCACCAATTCCGGCTTTTATATAAGTTGATTTGCTTCCCATTACGATAGGAATATCAAACCCGCCTGCAATACTCAAATAGGCTCTTGCACCTTCAACTGGGGCACCAAAAGAAAGAATTTGTCCTTTCTTTAATATAAAACTCTTCCACATGTCTATTTTTTTTCCATCAACTGTAGGAAAAAGATTACCACCACAGATAGCAAGCAACATATCATCTAACGCCTGCAAAGTGGGTCCAATTATTGAAATTTCTAAGACTGCTTCATTTCTTGGATTGCCAACCAGTAAATTGCCTATTTGCATTGAAAAAGCATCCATTACACCTGCAGCGACAATTCCATACTGTTGATAGCCTAACCGCCCTAAATCTTGAACAGTGGTGAGTAACCCAGGTTTGATTACCTTTAATAAAGGTTTAGACATTCGAGGACACTCCAAAATTTTTAATCATGATCTTTTCTTGTTTCAATTTTTCTCTTAGTTTCTTAACAAATGAAAGAGCTTGTGGTTCATCTCCATGTACACAAATGGTGTCAGCTTGAATATCAATATCTTCTCCATTTACTGCTCTTACTTTTCCCTCTTTGACCATTCGAATCACACGTTCAACAGCAAAATCAAGATCATGAATTATCGCATTTGGTTGTAAACGAGAAGTTAATGTGCCATCTGGCTGATAGGTACGATCGGCAAAAACTTCTTGGGCTACTTTCAGTCCATGTTCTACCCCTGCTTTATAAAGTTCACTACCAGCTAAAGCAAATAAAACCAACTCTTTATCTAAATCCTTCACTGCTTTAGCAATCGCCATAGCCATTTCTTTATTTTTTGATGCCATATTATATAATGCACCATGTGGTTTTACATGTTGAACACTTACTTTTTGTGAATTAGCTACACCCAATAATGCGCCTATCTGATAAATCATCATATTGTAAATTTCTTCAGGGGACATTCTTATTTCTCTTCGTCCAAAACCACTTAAATCAGGGAACCCTGGGTGTGCTCCTACCCCTACTCCTAATTCTTTCGCTTTTATTACTGTTTTCATCATAACATTATGATCCCCAGCATGATATCCACACGCAATATTAGCAGAAGTAATATATTTTAGCACCTCGTCATCATTACCAATACGATAATTTCCATAACTTTCTCCTAAGTCACTATTTAAATCAATTGAATACATAATCCATCCCCTCTTCCTTTTTGTAAGTTTTTACTTGATAGTTCCCGTTTTCAACTGCTTTCTTTATTTCTAAATATTCATGATATGAAACGCTTACAAATCTTAAGTAATGTCCTACTGATAGGAGAATGGGACGTTCCTTTGCTTGATCATATAGCTTAAGTGGAGTGATTCCGATGATTTGCCATCCTCCAGGTGTCTCTAACGGATAAATACCAGTCTGTTCACCAGCAATACCAACGGATCCCGCTGGAATACGGGTTCTTGGCTTCTCTTGACGCGGAGTAGCAATCTTATTTGACATACCACCCAAATATGGAAAACCAGGTACAAACCCGATCATATAAATTAAATAATCAGTACCCGTATGGATGGAAATCACTTCATCTTCAGTAAGATTATTATATTTTGCAACATAAGCTAAATCTGGTCCTGTTTCTCCGCCATAATAGGTCGGGATTTCATATATCTTTGCTGAAGGTAAATTAGTTTCTTTAATATGGTCTTTAATCTCTATTAACTTATTCAACATTTCTTTATATGCAATTAGTGCAGGATTATAAAAAATAGTTAGGGAAGCATAAGTTGGAATCCATTCAATAACCCCATAGATTGGGTTTTGACTTAAACCATTTGTGAATAAACGAATCGCCTGATTAATTTCTTTAGAAATTTCATTTCCAAAAGATACTCGAATTGCTGTATCCCCTAGTGGCTGAAAATCTAGGTTCATATACTCCTTCCTCCAAAAAAAGTCTACATATTTTTATTTTACAAAATTAACATAAAGATCATAAAAAAGCAAAACATTGATAAGAAGACATCGAATAATTTGCTTCATATAATTTAATGAAAGTATTAAATAAATTACACAGGAGATAACATTTTTGTCATTCCCTGTGTAAAAGAGTTACTATTTCCACAATTCAGCGATTCCTTGAAGAGATACCCACCCGATATAGGATGTAATCAATACGGCAATTACTCCAAAAATGATCATCCAAGTTGGATGGCGATAGGTTTCTCCAACAATTTTTTTATTTCTAGAAGCTACTAATATAGACCCTAATGTTAAAGGTAAAATTAATCCATTTAAAGAACCAACGATTACCAATATTGTTACTGGCTTACCAACTAACACAAAAACTAACGTTGAGAAAATGATAAATCCCATGATGATAAAATTAGTATATTTATCAAAAAGTGCGTGGAAAGAACGTAAAAATGATACGCTTGTGTAAGCTGCACCAATTACAGAAGTAATCGCTGCAGACCAAAGAACAATACCAAAAAACTTATAGCCGTAGTCACCTAAAGCGATTTGAAAGACTGATGCAGGCGGGTTGGAAGGATCCAACTTATTCCCAGCATATACCACTCCTAAAACAGCTAAAAACAGCAAAATTCTCATTAATCCAGTTACTAAGATTCCATATATCGAAGCCCTGTTTATATATGGCAGATTTTTTTCTCCAGTAATCCCAGCATCTAGCAAACGGTGTCCTCCAGCAAAAGTAATATATCCCCCTACTGTACCACCAATTAAGGTGATCATTGGCAGAAATAATATACTATAATCATCAGGAAAAATACTCTTAACAAGTGCATCTCCTACAGGTGGGTTGGAGATGAACATCACATATCCTACCATTAAAATCATAATTCCGCCAAGAATTTGAGCAATAATATCCATTGCTTTGCCTGCTTCTTTTAAGCTAAAAACAATGATAGCAAAGATGGCTGAAATTATCGCTCCAGTAGTTGGACTAACACCAAAGATAACATTTAATCCTAAACCTGCCCCAGCAACGTTTCCTATATTAAATGCTAAACCGCCTATAACGATTAAGATGGCGATTAAACTTCCTAGTCCTGGCAAGACCATATTAGCAACATCTTGCCCACGCTTTCTAGATACTGCAATGATTCTCCAAATATTTACTTGAGCCCCGATATCAATGATAATCGAGGCTAAAATTGCAAAGGCAAAATTAGCCATAAATTTTTCAGTAAAAACAGCAGTCTGAGTTAAAAACCCGGGGCCGATTGCTGATGTAGC
Source organism: Tepidibacillus sp. HK-1 (assembly GCF_001748485.2). NCBI lineage: Bacteria > Bacillati > Bacillota > Bacilli > Caryophanales > Bacillaceae > Tepidibacillus > Tepidibacillus sp. HK-1. The sequence goes on from NZ_BDGM02000006.1 coordinate 106,043, forward strand.
CATAATAAAAATGGCTCCTAATATTACACTAATATTTTTTTTTGAACCCGTAGATGTGTTTGGCAGTAATGGACCATTACTCATAAATTTCCTCCTTTTCAAATCTTACTTTTTAAAAATATATATGTTCCTTGTAAAAGAATATTTTTAATTACTTAATGCTTGAAGAGGTGCCGGGATTCGTCCACCACGGTTAATAAGTTTTTCAGAAGAAAAATGATTGATTTTCATAATTGGGGCACGACCTAATAAACCTCCAAATTCCACAAGTTCACCTTCAGATTTTCCTGGAACAGGGATAACGCGTACAGCAGTTGTTTTTTTGTTAATTACCCCTATAGCAGCTTCATCAGCAATAATAGCTGATAGTGTTGAAGCAGTGACATCGCCTGGTAAAGCGATCATATCTAATCCTACCGAACAAACACTTGTCATCGCTTCTAATTTTGCTAAACTTAATGCACCTTCTTCTACTGCTCGAATCATTCCGTTATCTTCACTTACAGGAATAAATGCACCACTTAGTCCCCCTACATAAGAACTAGCCATTGCACCACCTTTTTTTACCGCATCATTCATTAAAGCTAAGGCAGCAATCGTACCATGGGTTCCAGTACGTTCAAGTCCGATTTCTTCCAAAATCTCAGCTACGCTATCATTAATAGCATTCGTTGGAGCTAAAGATAAATCCATAATTCCAAAAGGAACATTTAATTTTTTTGCTACGACCCTTCCAATTAGTTCTCCTGCTCTTGTAATTTTGAATGCTGTTTTTTTAATCACTTCTGCTATCTCTCCAAGATCAGCATTTGGATAACGTTTTAAAGCATTTAAAACCACCCCAGGCCCACTAACGCCAACATTTAGTACCGCTTCGCCTTCTCCCGAACCATGAAAAGCTCCGGCCATAAAAGGGTTATCTTCAACTGGGTTACAGAAAACGACTAATTTCGCACAAGCAATCCCATCCTGGTCTGCAGTAAGTTCAGCAGCCTGCTTTATTACGTGTCCCATCAACTTCACAGCATCCATATTAATTCCGGTTTTTGTCGTTGCAACTGATACTGAGCCACAAACCCTTTGTGTAGTTGACAAAGCGACAGGTATAGATTCTATTAAGGTTTGGTCGCTTTTAGTCATACCTTTATGTACCAAGGCTGAAAAACCACCAATAAAATCAACCTCTAAATCGATTGCTACTTTATCAAGAGTCTTTGCTATTTCAACTGCCTGTTCTTTTGTACAACTTCCTAATATTTCTGCTATAGGGGTGACTGAAATTCGTTTATTTATAATAGGTATGCCAAATTCCTTTTCAACTTCTTGTGCCACTTTGGTTAAATCTGTTGCAAAGGTAGTTATTTTTTTATAAATTTTCTCTTTCATTTTTTCAAAATCCGTATCATAACAATCACGAAGGTTGATTCCTAAGGTTACAGTACGAATATCGAGGTTTTCCATTTGAACCATCCTGATGGTTTCCATCATTTCAGTTAATGCTAAAGTCACTCTTGTCCCTCCTATCTTATATGCGATGCATCGCTTTAAAGATTTCGTCTAACTGTACATTAATTTTTAGGCCAAGGGCTTCTCCAAGTTTATTTAGATCTTCCCTCACTTGATCCACTTTTCCCTCTACATTAGACAAATCGACAATCATCATCATTGTAAAAAAATCTTGGAGAATCGTTTGACTAATATCCAAAATATTAATTCGATATTCTGCTAAAATACTTGTTACTTGAGCAATAATACCTATTTGATCTTTTCCAATGACACTTACTACGGCTTTTTTCTCATTCATTTATTTCACCTCAATCTAAAATTTTAATGATACCCTTTCCTAATAAACTAAAAAAAGAATATTGATATTATTATGCTTTAATGTAGTAGAGTAAGTCAATTTTTTATTTAAAACAATTTCATAATTGCTTATTTTAAAGAAGGACAGACCTACAGGATTTAGATACCTTTTAAGATACGCATAAAAGAGTGACTTATTCCGTAAAAAAACCCTTCCACTACAGAAGAGTTTTTCAACGGAACTTAAATACTAGTTACATAATTGCTGTTTCTCCCCTTATACTCTTTAATTTCCTTTAGATATTGAACAATCGCATCATGGGATTTAATCCCTAAGAACTTTCTTCGACTTCCAAGTTCCCTAAAGTCCTGCTGGCCTGCTCCAATAATTTTATAGGACTTATCAAGTTTAAGGGGTTCTCCATTTACTTCCACATATTCGATCCGATTACCTTCCCCGTTATATGGTTTGAATGCTATATAGAGTCCTGTTGATCGCAAAATATAACCGCCCATCTGTTGAAATGGATCACTAGCATAGACGGAAGTTAGATTTTTTTCTAAGATTTGCATGAGTTCTCTTCCCTCAACTTCTACTGTAAATAGTTCGGGATTCGAAGGAATAATTTGCCAGATGTCTTTCATAGTAATCGATCCTGGAAGAACTGGAACACCATAACGCCATCCATGAGAAAAAGAAATATCTGCATTAATGTGATGCATATAGGCATCTGTAATGAAGTGGTCCATCGGAGTCTCTAATAAGAACATTCGATGAAGTGGTATGGTTGTCTTGCCAACGACATTCTCTTGCAGGTTTTGATAAGGAATAATAGCTTGATCAACCAGCTCTTTTGTAAGAGGATCTTCCTCAAATTGATCTGTAAGCAAGGGAATAAGTTGATGAGTATAGTCGATGATTTTCCCATTTGAAATTTTCAAATCCAATTGCCCTAGGAAAGATGCATGAGAACCAGATTGGATAATTAATGTATTGTTAATTTTCATTGGCCGTTTAATCCGGTCATGGCTATGACCACTTAAGATCACATCAATACCAGTTACTAGTGTCGCTAATTTTTGAGATAATGGTAGGCCAATATGCTCGATTAATATAACCAAATCTACTTTCTCTTTTGTACGTAGATGCTCGATATATTTAGGCAACACCTCTAATCCTAAAGTGAATGAGAGACCTTCCGAAAAAGACGGGGGCATCGTCTGATCTTCATATGGAAAGGTGAGACCAATCATTCCTACCTTTAATCCTTGCATCTCTTTCACAATATATGGTAGAAAAAGAGGGATTCCATGTACCGAATCAAATACATTACAAGCGATCGTGGAAAATGGGAGACGGTTCGCTAAATTTTGCAATTGTTTAGGACCATAGGCATAATCCCAGTTCCCGGGAACCCATGCATCAAGACCAAGATTGGATACTACAGGAATCAAAGTCTCACCTTTCGATAACAATGCTGGGCCTGTTCCATGAAACAGATCTCCATTATCGATAAAGAGAAGATTGGGGTTTTTTTCTCTTTGTTGTTTCACATATTGGGCAATCCGTGCAAAACCACCTGTCATATCATAACGGATTTCACGGCCATAAAAACCTTCCCAATGTGGTTCAATATGACTATGGCTATCATTTTGTTGGATAATGGTTAATTGTACTATATTCACTCCACTCCTTTCCTCTTTAGGATAACCAAGAGGACTGGCACTATATACTTCTTAACCTTTTTCCATTCTTCTTATCCACGCTTCCATGGCAATAATCTTCGATGTCAGCTCATTGACCGTATAAATAAGAGGAACAATGATTGCCTATGAACCATAGGAACCCAGTCAAACTCTACTCCATAAAAATGGTAACGAAAGGTTAACTCATGAAGACCGAGATCATTTACGTATGAATCTTGTCCAATGTATGGATCAAATTGATGGAAGAACTGTAATGTCCTTTGAATCGTTTGATTTCTTACTTCCTCTGTGGAAATATATTGCTCTCCCACTATTTCAATAATTAGTCCATTAAGCCCTTCGCTCTCTGATACCTTTATAAACCTTTCAAGTGTAGGAAGCGAATTTCTTAGATTTTCTTCTAGCTTTTTCGATTCATCCCATTCATAAGAACCCCAAACTTTCTTCAACGATTCATAAGGTGTTCCTTTCGTCAGTTCACGAAAATGATCGAGGGAAGGTTCAGTCGTTGGATCGTGAGTGATGTCAAACCGATTCTTATCTCGCACAACATCACGATCTAATATTTGATCTACATAGTAGAAAAGAGGGATGTCATAATGATTCGCTAGTTTAATCAAGTCCACATTAAACTTCGCAATTTCCTCCCCTAATCTACATTTCTTCTCTGTTAGTTTCTTTTTCTTATCTCCCTCATAATGATTAAGGATTCTTGCGATCTGCCCAGCTCTCGTAAGAAGACTCATTACCCCATCCACTTTACTGGACACAGGTTGAGCCTGCTTATAAAGCTCTTCAATTTCTATTGGGTAAGCCATTAAAGAAAATTCCTCATTCAAATCCATACAATATTGGTTTCCAACTGATGCTGTGATCACAAAAAGATCTGCCAGTTCCCCTCCCAGGTCTTCTCTATCCATCTCTTCCTGCATGAATAGTTCTGCTAGTTCTCCTAACTCTTCGATCACTCTTGCCAACCCTGAAAGTGGTCGCCAATATCCACCTAATACACGTACAGTTTGATCTACCTTTTGTTGATAATCTCGGATCGTTTTTGTCATTTCCTTTCCCCTTTTTAATTAATGATTTCTACTAATTCCTTGTAAATTTCTACAATCTCATCATTATTTTTCTTCCACATGATTAATAACCCTTCTATTTAAAAAATATTTCCTTATATTATGCTTACCTTCAACCATTCATTTATAATAAGAAAAGATATTTCTTTTTAAAAGACAGGTGATGTGAATGATCTTCATCGTAAATGCATTATATCCTGAAGCCAAACCATTGATCGAGTATTTTCAGCTTAAAAAAGTTTCGCAAATCTCAAGGATCCAACTCTATGAAAATAACGGGATTGTTCTCGCAGTAAGTGGTGTGGGGATTACTTCTTCTGCGATTGCTACAACTTATCTATTAACAAAATATGAAGTAAAGGCCACAGATACCATTTTGAATATTGGGGTTGCGGGAGCTAAGAGCCAAAAGTTACAAGGCGATCTCATCTACTGTCACAAAATCATTCATCATGATACAAAATATAACTACTATCCAGACATCTTAGTACAACATTCTTTTTCTGAAGGGGTGTTAGAGACATTCTCTACAATCGTTGATTTATCAATGAGTAAGGAAGTGATAGGGGATCTTGTAGATATGGAAGGGGCTGGATTTTTTGAAGCTGCTTCTACTTTCTTGCCACCCCATCAAATTCATATTCTAAAAATTATTTCTGACCAATTGCAGCCAAATGAAATCACATCTCTTGATGTCTCACAATTAATGAGAAACCAAATGGAATCAATTGCTGCATTTATTAAAAAATTACAAGAGATTTCTTTTACCGATCCAGAGGTACTAACTGAAGAGGATCTGCAACTTTTACAGCAACTTCGAGATCACCTTCATCTAACCATTACCATGTATCATCAATTGATTCATCTTACAAAACAATATAAAATTCGTACTAAGGAACCTTTAGATCTTTTGCAAGCATATCTACGTGTTGAGATAAAAACTAAGTCTGAAGGGAAGAGCAATTTTGAACAGATCCGAAAACAACTTCTATACACCTAGGTTCTCTCATATTTATGTTGAGGAAAATATGAAAGATCATCCGATGGCTCAAAAGATTCTTCAGCGTTTTCCCAATGCTAGAGTAATTGAAATCGATCATTATCAAGAAGTTTTCCATCGTCCAAAACAAAACTTTTTTGTCCAAAAAAATGCACAAAAGCTTATTTTAGCGGAAAAAAAAGATCATTATTTTTATCCTGGTGCAGAAGTTTGTCATGATTTCGGGAACCCACATTTTTACTACTCGACGAATATCTTAAATTGTATTTATCATTGTGATTATTGCTATCTACAAGGCATGTTTTCTTCTGCTTATGTCGTGATGTTTGTGAATCTAGAAGATTATTTTGCCGAATTAGATCAGATGTTAGAAAAACATTCTGTCTATCTTCCTATCTCTTATGATACCGATCTACTCGCATTTGAGAACGTTGCTCCATTTACAGCGGAATGGATTCACTATGCCAAAAATCATGCGAATGTAACGATTGAGATTCGAACGAAAAGTGTCAATTATCGAGCAATTCGTCATTTTGAACCCTTGAACAATGTGATCTTGGGATGGACGGTATCCCCTGATTTTATCGTGAAACATTATGAACGAGGCACCTCTTCTTTAGAAGCAAGGCTTGCGAATATCAGACAAGCGATCAATGACGGATGGAAGGTTCGATTAAGTTTTGATCCTCTTTTACACATTGATGATTGGCGTGAACACTATCAAGAATGTGTAACCCAAACGTTTATGACCATACCTGTTGAGAAGATTCTGGATATCAGTGTAGGAGTTTTTCGGATGCCCAAAGATTATCTGAAAAATATTCGTAAATATCGAAATAATTCTGATCTGATTTACTACCCTTATGAACATATGAAAGGTGTTTATACCTATCCAAAAGAAATTCGTAATCAACTGATTCAAGAAGTAACTCAGATGATCGAAAAGTATGTACCAAAAGAGAAAATTTATACATCATAATATCAAAAAGGAGTCTACAATGAAATCGGCAATTGTAACAGGAGCATCCACTGGGATTGGCTTAGCCATTACGAAAAAATTGAATCAAATGAATGTTCTAGTGTATGGGTTAGCAAGAGATTTTTCAAAAACGGACTATCAACACAAACACTTTCAAAAAATTGTTTGCGATGTTACCAACACAAAACAACTCGTTGAAGTGACAAAACAAATCAAAGACGAAGAGAATGAAATCTATATCCTTGTGAATAATGCAGGTATAGGCTATTTTGGCCCACACGAGACCTTGAGTCCGAAACAGATTGAAACGATGATTGCAACAAATCTTAAAGCACCATTGATTCTCAGTAATTTGCTTTTGCGAGAACTTCGCCAGACAAAAGGATATATGATTAACATTTCTTCGATCACAGCAAAAAAGTCCAGTACCTTTGGTTGTGCATATGCAGCAACAAAGGCAGGACTTACGCATTTTGGGATCAGCCTATTTGATGAAGTTCGGAAATCAGGAGTAAAAGTTGTCACTATTCATCCAGACATGACGCAAACGTCCTTCTATGATCATTTGGATTTTCAAGAAGGTGACTTACCTGAGAGCTATCTAACACCTGAATGTGTGGCAAATGCGGTAGAAACCATCCTTAGCCAGCGGGAAGGTACGGTGCTGACAGAGCTTACCATTCAACCACAGCGACATATGATTAATAGAAAAAAACAAATGAAAAAATAAGGATCAAACCGCCTACGTAATGTTGTAGACGGTTTTTTGTTTACCTATCACAAATTTATAATCTTATTATTTTTGGAAAAAAACTGAAGAGTGACGCAAATCCTTTCCCTTTAGGAAGAAACATTCGTTTAAATAGACGCAATGGTGTTTTTAATCCCCAATATAGCACTGCAATTTTAGAGATATTTGTTATAAAAGGTAAAAATTTAAGAAATTTAAACAAGTTTAGCTCTCCTTTCAAAAAAAGTGGAATGAAGCTCATAAACTATCCTATTGAAAGGAAGGCATTTCTGCAACGGCGGATATCCACCCATTTTCCTCAATCACAAATCCGGATTTTTCAATATTTTCTAGAGTTCTTCGATTGATATTAGCCCCTGAGAAGCAAACGGTGATTGGATTGTAAACGAGTGTAATCTGAAAATGTGAAATTTTGATATCGATGAAATCAATTCAAATTAACCTTTCTTTCATTCTTTGAATAACATAAGATAGGCAATTACATAAGTTTGTATACTCCAACGCGCTCCGTTGTCCGTGTATTTCTATGAATATAAAACTTAAACGATAAGCGGAAGAAAGTTAAACTTTCTTTACTATTAACAAAGGATGAAAATGAATGATAAATAGGGTTAATGATGAAATCAACCGTTTGATTGGCCTTTTAGAGGAAAAACAAGCGAGTGATGGAGCTTGGTATTTTTGCTTTGAAAATGGAATTATTGCTGATGCCTATCTGATTATTCTTCTAAGATCATTGGAGATGGATGATGAAGCTTTAATTCAAACATTAGTTCGTCGAATAAAAGAAAAACAAACATCGAGTGGCACATGGAAGATTTATCATGATCAAGAAGAGGGAGATTTATCAGCTACAGTGGAAGCTTACTATTCTTTGCTTTATTCAGGATATGTGAATCCAGAGGAACCGAAAATGATCGCAGCAAAACAATTTATCATCGAAAAAGGTGGTTTGTCTCAAGTAAGCCTATTCACAAAAGTGATGCTAGCCTTTACCGGTCAGTATCATTGGCCAGAAAATTTAAGATTACCGATTGAATTGATTCTACTTCCTCCACCTATCCCCTTTAATATCTTTGATTTTGTCGGGTATGCGAGGGTTCACTTTGTCCCCATCATGATTGGAGCAAATAAAAAATTTTCCTTAAAGACATTAAGATCGCCTAACTTATCTGAGTTATATCTTACAGAAAAGTCGAATGAGTCAACTTTCAAACTAATGGCTTGGCAAGAGAAAATGATTGAGAATGCCTTAAACCAACTTTCTGACCTGAAAAATCCACGTGAACTTGCCTTTCAAAAAGCAGAAGAGTTCTTATTGAATCGAATAGAAAATGACGGTACCCTTTATAGTTATTTCACTGCGACGTTTGTCATGATCTTCGCCTTATTAGCACTAGGCTATTCAAAAGATTCAAAAACGATCACAAAAGCAGTGAATGGTTTAAAATCTTATGCATGTAAAACGGATAGATATACAACGATTCAAAACTCCCCTCCAACCATTTGGGATACTGCTCTCATCAGCTATGCGCTTCAAGAAGCTGGTGTTCCTCCTTCGGATCCGATGATTGTAAAAGCTAACCAATACCTATTAGCGAAACAGCGTACAAAATATGGGGATTGGCGACTTCACAATCCAAGAGCCATTCCCGGAGGGTGGGGCTTTTCCCCAAGTAACACCATTAACCCAGATATAGATGATACCACTGTAGCATTACGAGCAATTCAAACAAATGCATTCTATGATCCTTCCTATCTTTATGCTTGGCAAAAAGGGGCGATCTGGACGCTTTCCATGCAAAATCAAGACGGGGGTTGGCCCGCCTTTGAGAAAAACACTAATAAAAAATACACCTCTTTACTACCAATTAAAGGGGTTGAGTCGGTGACGATTGATCCAAGTCATGCCGATTTAACGGGAAGAACGTTAGAATTCCTCGGAAATTACGCAGGCTTAAATGCTTATCATCCTTCGGTCCAAAAAGGGATTCGCTGGTTATTCTTCAATCAAGAGAGAAATGGGTCTTGGTATGGGCGTTGGGGAATTAATTATATTTATGGTACTTGGGCAGCGATTACCGGGTTAAAAGCAGTAGGTATTCCCTCTAACCATCCTAGGATTCAAAAAGCAATTCAATGGTTATTAAGCATCCAAAAAGAAGATGGTGGTTGGGGGGAGTCTTGTATTAGTGATGCCAAGAAACAATACGTACCTCTTCAGGCAAGCACCCCATCGCAAACAGCATGGGCTGTCGATGCCTTAATCGCTGTTTATAATCGTCCGACTCCAACCATTCAACGCGGGATTCAATGTTTAATTGATTTAGGAAAAGAAAAGGATTGGCGAACGACCTATCCTACTGGAGCTGGTTTCCCAGGAAATTTTTATATTCTTTACCATAGTTATCGCTACATTTGGCCACTGCTTGCATTAAGCCATTATCGATCAAAATTTTTGTGATAAGAACCATTTAGGTAGCTTAAAATATAAGCTACCTCTAATCTAAACTATCCTATTTTTACTCCTTTTTCTCAAGAAAATTCTCAATCTTATACTTCGTTTTCTGGTCTTCTAACCATGTTGGATAAAGGTCTTGCATTTTTTGGTCAGATAGTATATCTTTAATCTCATTTTTACTCTCTTCATAGTTTGCTGGTTTGGCTTCTTTTTTGTCCTCAACTTCAATGATGTGATAGCCATAATCTGTTTTGACAGGATCACTGATCTTACCTACTTCAAGAGAGAATGCAACTTGGTCAAATTCCGCAACCATTTCTCCTTTTCCAAAATAACCTAACTCTCCTCCTTGGTCCTTCGTCCCTGTATCAGTCGAGTATTTTTTTGCTAATTCGGCAAAATCTCCACCATTTTCTAGTTGCCCTTTTACTTCTTTTGCTTTCTCTTCACTGTCGACTAAAATATGACGTGCTTTAACTTGCTCTTGCTCAGCAAATGATTCTTTGTTTTCATCAAAATATTTTTTCATTTCTTCTTCGGATATAGAAATCTGCGGTTCAAGCAGCTTTTTTAATTGCACGTTTATTTTTACATTTTCTTTTATTTCATCTAATGTAATACCACTCATTTGTAATGCTTGATTAAATGATTCTTCTCCACCATAAGATTCCATCATTTTTTGCAGTTCTTTTTCAATATCTGAATCAGAAATTGTAATCTTTTGATTTTTGGATTCTAGTTCAATGATTTTTTTTGTCGTTAAATAATCGAATGTTTCTTGCCCATATTGTTTAACCATTTGGTCATATAACTCTTCTTTGGTAATCGGTTCTCCATTTACACTGCCAACAGCCTCTTGAACAGAACATCCTGTAGCAAATAATGTAATCGCACCTAATAGAATAAATAGTGTAAAGAGATAGATTTTCTTCCGTTGCCTTTTTTTATCCATTTTGATCTCCTCTCGGTGTTTATTTTATTGAAATTATCTCGAATAGTGATTAGTGTACCAGTTTAAAATGAAAATTTGATGAAACCAAACAAAAAACACCGAGAGTCTCGGCGTTCTAATCTATTTTTTATTAACTTGTTTATTTTGCTTGGTTAATCGCAAGGGTAAGTTTTTCTTCAATCTCTTTGCCTTTTTTAATTAGTTCTTCATTCTCCATGATTCCAATCAAAACGCTTGGACGAATGAAGCCGATTTGTGTTTCTTTTTCATCTCTAGAAATCACAATTTTGCATGGAAGAAAGTAACTAGAAAGTGGGTCAATTGCTAACACCTCAGAAGCTTCTTTTGGATTACATACTTCTAAGACTGTATGTTCTTTTTCTGAAGAAAATCCTTTTTCCTCTAATTTCTTATGAAGATCAAACTTCCATAGGATGCCAAATTGGATCTCTTTTAAAGCAGCTTCTATATCTATTAAAAGTTGATCCATATCTTTTTGTGTCGTTACTGTATAATGTACCATACTTATCTCTCCTCTTTGCAAAAATATTTTTCACATTTTTATTATTACACTAATACCACTATAGGTATATTATAAAGTATAAATATGAAGTTTTTATGAAGTAGGTAATAAGCTCATTCGATAATAAACAAAAGATGTCTTTCTATAAAAGACTTCATGAATCTCTTCAACATGGTCAAAAACCCAGCGAAACCATAAGGTGCTCTCTACATCCCAGCCATCCAAGTTAAAAGGGTAACTCGTTTGAGTTCGAATCTGTCCTCGTTTTGTAAGATGAATTCCATCATAATACTGGCTCATTTTTTCAAAATCAATGCTATAGTCTAGTCGAGGTGAATAAAAGCTAGGATTTTTTAATTTATTTTTTACTCCAAACCAATGCATCAATCTTTCTAAATCTTGATAGCGATCAATCACGTAGAGCCTTGATGTTCGATTTGGATATAATAAAGAGCCTTCCCATACATCTGAATCAGGAACTCTAGGACCCCCAACTTTAAAACTATACTGCACCCACTCTGAACCAATCTCGGGGACATAGTTGGATGTCCAGAGTCCTCCCTTTGGCTTTATAGAAGTAAAATCATTCTGAATTGTTTTCATTTTAAGTGGTGTTACCTGACCATTTAAAACATTTAACTGAGCTTGCAAATCCCTCACTCCTACTATCCATTTCTCATCCTTTACTAAAAGGATAGTCTGTAGATATGAAGAAAAAATGAAATTCGTATTCCATTGAAATAGATCTCTTTTTGTGGTATTTTTTAAACCATCAATGAATTCACAAAGAACGGAAAGGGGTAGCACATGAAGATCGGTATTATTGGGGCGATGGATGAAGAAGTTGAGAGATTAAAAGAAAGACTAGAACAAAGGGAAGACATCGTAATAGCAGAAAGTGAATTTTCTACTGGAAAGTTGGAAAATCAAGATATCATCTTATTAAAATCAGGGATTGGCAAAGTAAATGCGGCAATTGGAACCACATTACTTAATCAGCTTTTTTCTCCAGAATATGTGATTAATACTGGTTCCGCTGGAGGCTTTCATAAAGAGTTAAATGTAGGGGACGTTGTTATATCAACAGAAGTTCGACATCATGATGTAGATGTAACCGCTTTTGGCTATGAATACGGACAAGTTCCTAAAATGCCAGCTTCTTTCCTACCAGATCCACACTTAATGGAGATTGCAATAAACAGTGCTGAGAAATTAAAAGGAGTTCAAGTGGTTGAAGGCCTAGTCGCTACAGGCGATTCCTTTATGAATGATCCAGAACGCGTTGATTATGTTCGTTCCAAATTCCTAAACCTTTATGCAGTAGAAATGGAAGCAGCAGCGATTGCTCAAGTCTGTTATCAATTCAAGGTTCCTTTTATTATCATTCGATCTCTTTCTGATATTGCAGGAAAAGAATCGAAAGTATCCTTTGAACAATTTCTTAAAAAAGCAGCAGTAAATTCTGCAAATTTGGTCATTGAAATGGTGAAGGAGTTGAAATCAAATGACTAAAAAAATGAATGTAGAAAGTTTTAATTTAGATCATACCAAGGTAAAGGCTCCCTATATTCGATTAGCTGGTATAAAAAAAGGGAAATATGGAGATGAGATCTATAAATATGACGTTCGTTTTTGTCAACCTAATCAAGAACATATGGAAATGGCAGCTCTACATTCTCTAGAACATTTAATCGCTGAAAACATCCGTTATTATACGGATCAAGTGGTTGATTTTAGCCCAATGGGATGTCAAACAGGCTTTTATCTAACGATGATCAACCATACAAATTATGATGAAATCCTTGAAATTGTAGAAAAAACCCTTGAAGATGTATTAAAAGCAGAAGAAGTCCCTGCTAGCAATGAAACCCAATGTGGATGGGCAGCTAGTCACAGTTTGGAAGGTGCAAAAGAACAAGCTCGGAAAATGCTCGCACATAAAGATGAATGGCACCAAATTTTTGCTGAATAATAAAGCCCCACACTAGAATCGGTTTTCCTTCAAAGGAAGGCGATACTTGTGTGGGTTTTTTATTCGGTATAATTAAAAATCAAAGTTGTCTGGATCTGCCCCTAGTCGATGATTCTGATTTAATTCATCGATTGCTTCCATATCTTCTTTGGTTAATTCAAAGTCGAAGATATCCCCATTTTCTTGAATTCGATCCCGATGTACTGATTTTGGAATGGTGACCACTCCATGTTGCAAATCCCAACGTAGAACGATTTGTGAAGGTTTTTTATTATATTTTTTGGCGATCTCTACAATTGTAGGTTCACCAAAGATCTGCCCTTTCATCAATGGCCGCCAAGCTTCTAATTGAATGTGATGGGTTTGACAAAAATGAAGAAGTTCCTTTTGTGTTAACTTTGGATGATACTCCACCTGATTCACCATTGGTACAATTTCACTATCCGCCATCAAATCTTCTAAATGATGGATTTGAAAATTACTTACGCCAATGGCTTTTACAATTCCATCTCGATATAATTTTTCAAGAGCTTTCCAGGTTTCTTTGTATTTTCCCTTCACTGGCCAATGAATCAGATAGAGATCAATATATTCTAGATCTAATTTCTGTCGACTTTCTTCAAAAGCGGCCAATGTCGATTCATAACCCTGTCGATTGTTCCACACTTTTGTTGTGATAAAAAGCTCTTCTCTTGCTATACCCGATTCCTTGATTGCCTTTCCAACACCAACTTCATTTTCATATAATGCTGCTGTATCAATACTTCGATAGCCTATTTCTATGGCCCATTTCACCGCATTTTCAACCTCTTTACCTTCTTTGGCCTGATAAACCCCAAGTCCTAACCAAGGCATATGAACCCCATTATGCAAAGTTGTTCGATCAAAAATACTATTCATCGTTTTTACAACCTCCTATACGTTTTGTATTATCTTATTTTCTATTATTTTGTTCGATCTCCTCTATCATTAACGATAATTCTGTCCAACGTTCTATTGCTTCTTCTAACTCTTTTTCAACTTGTTGTTGTTCTTGATAGGTTTGATGAACAAGTTCGATATTGCTTCCAGCCTGTTCGAGTTCTTTTTGTAATTCCTGAAGTCGTGCTTCTAGTGTCACAATTCGATCTTCAATTTCTTCCCATTCTATTTGTTCTTTATAAGATAATTTCTTTCGTGGTTCTTTTACTGTTTTCGTGCTTTCACTAGGTTGCTTTTCTTCCATTAATTGTTTTTGTTGTTTTTCTTGCTTTTGTAATGTCAAATATTCAGAGTAATTTCCTTCAAATCGGCCAATCTTTCCATCTCCTTCAAACACTAGAAGATGATCAACCACTCGATCAAGAAAATAACGGTCGTGAGAAACCGTAATGACAACGCCTGGAAATTGATCCAAATAATCTTCTAAAATCGATAATGTCTCAATATCCAAATCATTTGTCGGTTCATCAAGTAAAAGGACGTTGGGTTCAGTCATTAACACTCTTAATAAATATAATCGTTTCCGTTCTCCACCTGATAACTTGCGAATATAGGCCCACTGCATATCTCTTGAAAATATAAACCGCTCTAACATTTGTTCTGCAGAAATCCACTGGCCATCCGCCGTTTTTACCACTTCTGCAGCTTCCTTTATATATTCAATCACACGCAGATTAAGATCCATCTCTGTATGATCTTGGGTATAATAGCCAATTTTCACCGTTTCTCCTCGATCAATAAACCCACGATCCGGCTTTATTTTTCCCGCTAATAGATTTAATAGAGTTGATTTCCCACTCCCATTAGGTCCAACGATTCCTAAGCGTTCATTAGGAACAACAATGTAGCTAAAATCATCGATAATTGTTGAAGTACCAAAGGTTTTTGAGATTCCTTCGATTACAAATACTTTTTTTCCCAATCGATTTGAGCCTAAAACAATATCTAACTCTTCATTTACCGTGTCGTTCTTTTCTTTTTGTATCTGCTCGACTCGTTGAATTCTTGCCTTTTGCTTTGTGGTTCTTGCTTTTGCGCCACGCTTTAACCATGCTAACTCACGGCGTAAGAGATTCTGCCTCTTTTGTTCAGCAACGATTGCTTGTTCTTCTCGTTCTGCCTTTTTCTCTAAAAACACCTCATAATTGCCATCGTATACGTAAAGTTCACCATGATCCAATTCAAAAATACGGTTGGTCACCCGATTTAAGAAATAGCGGTCATGTGTTACCACGAGCAGAGCGCCCCTATATTGAGCCAAATACCCTTCTAACCATTCAATAATTTCATGGTCTAAATGGTTGGTTGGTTCATCTAAAATAAGTAGATCAGCTGGTTGGATTAATGCCTTCGCAATCGCTACACGTTTCTTTTGCCCACCTGATAATGCCTTAATCGGTTGAGTCATATCCTTGATTCCAAGGCGGTTAAGAATTGTTTTGGCGATGGTACTCGCTTCCCATGCCCCTACTTCATCCATTTTTTGCTGCATCTTCATTAGATATTCCTGTTTCATCCGGTTGTTTGGATCAGCTTCAAGTGCGAGTACTGCTTGTTCATATTCTCTCATCGCTAACATGAGGCTTGAATGGCCATAATAGATTTGCTCAAAAACAGTTAATTCATCATTCAACTCAGGATGTTGTGATAAGAATTCAATTTGAAAATGGTTGGAGTGAATGATTTGTCCTGCTTCTGCCTTTTCCTTTCCGGCAATCACACGCAACAAGGTTGATTTCCCAGTTCCGTTAACCCCGATTAGTCCAATTCTTTGTTTCTCAGCAATCATAAATGAAATATGGTTAAACAAAACCTTTTCCCCATAGGTTTTCACTAAATTCTCAACCGTCAGTATACTCATATCAATCTCCTAGCCTTGCTTGTGATTTTCAACATGGTTTTATTATACAATATCATACGAAAAAAGGGATTCAATTCAAAATCTGAACTGAATCCCTTTTTTAATTAGCAACAATGCCCTTTTTTGTGACCATGATCATGTCCATGATCATGTTTTTCTACATGCTCCTGCTTTTCAGCTTTCACCTCAGCATGTTCATGATTGTGATCATGCTCATGACCTTGATTCTTATGGTCATGTTCTTTATCATGTCCTCCGCAGCAGCCCATTCTCCTCACCTCCTTAAACTAGTATAGAAATAATGGATTAGTGTACTAATTTAACACCTTTTAACCGTAATGAGTTAGAGACAACAGAGACTGAGCTAAAGGCCATCGCTGCCCCGGCAATCCATGGTGCCAATAAACCTAAAGCAGCAACTGGTATTCCTAACGTATTGTAAATAAACGCCCAGAATAAATTTTGTTTAATATTTCTCATTGTTTTACGGCTTAGTAGAATGGCATCAACAATACCTGTTAAATTACCCCGCATTAAAGTTACATCAGAGGATTCGATCGCTACATCAGTACCTGTCCCAATTGCAATCCCTACATCGGCTGTAACGAGTGCTGGAGCATCATTAATTCCATCACCAACCATCGCAACAATTTCACCTTGATCTTTGAACTTTTGTACTTCAGACGCCTTATCTTCTGGAAGGACTTCTGCGCGAATCTCGGTAATACCGACTTGTTTGGCAATCGCCTCTGCCGTTCGTTTGTTATCCCCTGTAATCATAACCACTTTTAGCCCTAATTGTTGTAGTTTATAAATTGCTTCTTTAGAATCTTCCTTAATTGTGTCAGCAACAGCCACAACTCCAGCTATTTGCTGATCGATGGCAACAAGCATCGCCGTTTTTCCCTCTTGCTCCATTTGTTCCATCTTACTCTCAATTTCACCCAACATGATATTCTGCTGTTTCATCAATTTACGAGTACCAACAAGCAATTTTTTATCTTCAATTTCTGCCTCAATACCAAACCCTGGAATGGCATTGAAGGAATCAGCTTCAACCAATTCAATCCCTTTTTCCTTAGCCCCTTTTACGATTGCTGTTGCAAGCGGATGTTCGGAACTATTTTCCGCTGAAGCTGTTAAACGAAGAACTTCGTCTTCATTAAAGCCATTTACAACATAAATATCCGTTAATTCTGGCTCACCTTTGGTAATAGTTCCCGTTTTATCTAGAACTATAGTATTTAATCTTGAGGTGTTTTGTAAGTGCTCTCCACCTTTAAAAAGGACTCCTTTTTCTGCCCCTTTACCTGTACCCACCATGATTGAGGTTGGAGTTGCAAGTCCTAAAGCACAGGGGCATGCGATTACTAATACAGCAATCATCGCGGCTAGTGCAATCGCAAATTCAACGCCAATAACAAAGTACCAAACGATAAATGTAAGAATTGCAATACCAACTACGATCGGAACGAAGATCCCTGAGATCTTATCTGCTAATTTTTGTATCGGTGCTTTGGAACCTTGAGCATCTTCAACTACTTTAATGATTTGAGCTAGTGCAGTATCTTTCCCTACTTTCGTTGCTTTAAATTTAAAAGTTCCATGTTTATTGATCGTTGCACCAATCACATTGTCACCTATTTTTTTATCTACAGGAATGCTTTCACCTGTAAGCATTGACTCATCAACCGCTGAGTTTCCTTCTACAACCACTCCATCAACAGGAATCTTTTGCCCTGGGCGAACCAATATAATATCATCTACTACAACTTCTTCAATGGCAATTTCCTGTTCTACACCATCACGAATCACAGTGGCTGTTTTTGCTTGTAACCCCATCAATTTTTTGATCGCTTCAGATGTACGACCCTTTGCCACAGCTTCTAGTAATTTCCCTAATACGATTAGCGTAATGATAATAGCGCCTGTCTCGTAATAAAGTTTGTCTCCACCAATCAATGCTTCCCATAGACTGTAGACGTAGGCTGCTGAAGTTCCTAGCGCAACAAGAACATCCATATTAGCACTGCCATTTTTTAATGCTTTATATGACCCTACGTAAAATTGCCAACCTACAAAAAATTGAACAGGTGTTGCAAATACCCATTGGAACCATGGATTAAGGAAAATTTCTGGAATCCTTATATTGATATACTCCAGCATGGCTACTAAAAGAGGTAAAGATAAAATAGCCGAAATAATGAATTTACGTTTTTGGTTCCTGATCTCAGCTTCCCTTGCCTCTTTTTCCGCATCGACGTTATCTGCTTTTCGCTCCTTCGCACGATAGCCAACCGATTCAACTTGTTTAATTAGATCAGCTATGCTTACATCAGCACCAATGTATTCTACAGTTGCACGTTCTAACGCAAGATTTACATTGGCTGTCTTAACACCTGGTAATTTATTTAATGCTTTCTCAATTCTTGTCGCACATGATGCACATGTCATCCCAAAAATATCTAGCTCTACTTTATCTGAAATGACTTTGTAGCCAATGTCTGCAATCTTCTTCTCAAAATCATTGATTGAAACTTGCTCTTCATCATATTCGATGCTTGCCCTTTCTAAAGCCAAATTCACATTGGCTTTCTTTACGCCCTGCAACCTGTTTAAACCCTTTTCAATTCTTGTGGCACAGGAGGCACAAGTCATTCCTTGGATTTTTAATGTGGTTGTTGCCATGGTATCCCTCCATCCTTATTCATAATTAGGTTTGTATGTTATTTACCATACCCCCCTATAGTATTTATGCTGTTAAATATACCCTTTGTTTATGGATTTTTTCTACAGAAAATGTGAACAAATTGTGACAAAGAATATCTGCTATAGATATACAAACCCCAAAATGACTAATGGAATAAAGTTCTATCATTTTAATTAAAAAAAAAAAGTGACTGATTGGCGAACAGTCACTTTTATTGGGAAGGTAAAAAATATGGCTAATATTTTTTACTAAATTTAGTGTAACCATTAAATATGAAGAAAAAGTGGAGTGAGCTCACTTTTTTCTAAACTTGTTCAAAATTTTATCGATAATAAACCAAATTAGTGCTCCAATACTAAAAAAGAGAAGAAATAAAATAGTAGTCCCTTTCAGCCATGTTCCCATGTGATGGTACATCATTGCTGAATCCATTATTAAACCCATTGAAGAAGGAGGAAACCAAATCATTTTTAATACAAAGAGTAAAAATGATACACCGATAATCATTAATATGATATTTAAAATATCAGAAAAGTATTTTTTCATCGCATATAACCACCACCAATGCCTAGAACAGGCAATAATTTAATTTGATCCTTTACTTTTCATTATCAATGATAACCAGTAAATATAAAGAAACGATGTAGAATGTACCAATCTTTACATAAGGAAACCCACAAAAGTGATAACTTCCTTAAAAGCTACTTCGATTGTTTTGTGGGCCTTATGAAAATGGTATATGACCATCTCAGTCACTGATCGCAAACTATGCTACTTCACCAACAATCGTTTGATTTTTTCCCTCTTTGTAATATAAATATCCCATAAGAATAATTGAGAGAAAAATAACGATCACACTTGTCCACTGCCCTGCTGTCCAATTAAACAAATATCTAAATGAGTCACCTCTTAAGAATTCAAGCGAAAAGCGTCCAATGGAATAAAGAATATTATAGGCTAAGAAAATAAATCCTGTTGTCCATTTCACATTAGCATTTTTCAATGCAATTAAAATTCCGAAGACAATCAAATCCCATTGTCCTTCCCAAACTTCTGCAGGCCACAATGGTTGTGAACCATAAGTATCATAGGCCATCGTTCCAGGAGGATAAACGATTCCAAATCCAGAGTTAGTTGGTGCACCAAACGCATCACCATTTAAGAAACAAGCAATGCGGCCAACCGCTTGTCCCAAAATGATTGCCGGAGCCATGATATCAGCCAATTCCCAAAAATTAAGCTTGTGGTATCTCGTATAAATGATAGCGGTTAGAATTCCACCAATAATTGCCCCTTGTATGGCAATTCCCCCATTCCAAAATGTAAAGATTTGATCTAAATTTTTTGAGTAATATGGCCATTGAAAGAAAAATACGTGCCAAATTCTGGCGCCAACAATTGCTCCAATGATGCTATACATGGACAAATTGATGACATGATCACGATATTTGGTGTTTCTCGCTAAAAAATATGCAACACCCATACCCAGTAAAATTGCTAATGCAACGACTAAGCCATAAGACCGTACTCCGTAACTCCCAATATGAAATAAAATAACCCTCACTTTAACCCCTCTTTCCATTTTTCTAGTTGCAACTATTTTTAAAAATAAGAGATAAATTATTTTTACTTGGCAAATATGTAGAAAGTATGAATCCACTGTTTTAAGTCAAATAAAAATGACCATATAGGATCAAATCCTAATGGTCACTCATACGATCTATTCACTTAATACTTCTTTCATTCTGCGATATTCTTCTTCCGTTATTTCCCCTTTAACAAATCTTAACTTAAGAACTTCAAATGGATCTGACGATTGTTTTCCATGATTTTGATGTTCATTATGATTATGGTTGTGATTATGATTTTGCTGATGTTCTTGCTCTTGATATCGACGTTGATCGTGATCTGAATGTGAATGACGACCATGCATTAAATGTCCAAACATACATCCTAATCCCATGATAAATCCTCCTCCCTCTTTGTTATCTAGTTTACCCTGAAAGTGTGAAAAAAGAATGAATCTATTTTATTTCCAAATCTGTAAAAATATGATTTGCACTAAAAATTAAAGTATAAAAAAATATTAATCAGTTTATTTTAAGGAAGAAAGGAGGGAGAACTTTGGCTCAAGATGTGTTATGTGAAGTAAAGAATTGCCACTACTGGGGAGATGGCAATTTGTGTAATGCTGACTCTATTTATATTGTTGCAAAACAAGAAATGGCAAGAAGATCTGAAGAAACCGATTGTAAAACATTTAAAACAGGCATGTAGTCATTTTGAAAAACAGCAACCTTGTATAGGTTGCTGTTTTATAAAAGAAATCATTTTATTGACCCATCATACCACTGAAACCATTCATTCCAGTAAAATTATTGCTATTAGAGGAACCTACAGTTCCATGCATGCTTTCATAATGAGCTTTAAAATCATCTGCTTTTAAATCTGGATATACTTGTTGCATATATTTATACATTTGGCCAAAATTGATGTTTTGATCTTGCATAAACTTTTGCATATCTTCATAACTTGCACCAGAATTCATCAATTCATACATCTGGTCTACATCGATTCCTTGTTGTTCCATAAACCCTTCCATTTGATTTACGTTAAAACCTTGTTGTTGCATGAAGGAACGGTAATCGACTCCTTTAGCATAACTAACATATGCAGTTGTTCCTACTCCTAAAACTAACGCGGTGGCTAATACACCAGTTAATAATTTCTTTTTCATTATACTCTTCCTTTCACTTTCATTATTTATATTCTTATAATAAGTTTTTCTTGATGTTTTCAAATTCTTCGGTTGTAATTTCCCCTTTAGCTAGTCTTGATTTCGCAATTTCTAATGCATCAGAGTTTGTAGCTGTTACATTTCTTACTGTTGTACCATTTTGGTTCCCTTTAACCAATAGGTAGATGATTACTCCAATAACAATCAAACCTAAGAACATCATTCCAAATCCACCTCCTAATCCACATCCTCCGAAAGCTCCAAAGCCAGGTCCCATGATGAAAACCTCCATTTATGATAGTTTTGCTTAAATTATTATACTTATACTGTAACACTCAATTATGAAGACTTTATGGAACTTAAAAACTTTCTTTCATTTTTTCGAATTCACTTTGACTAATTTCACCTTTAGCAAAACGGACTTTTAAGATCTCAACTGGATCTTCTGTTTTTTTGCTACTTTGCGTCTCTTGCTTGATGGAAGTGAAAAACTCAGTCACAAATTTCTGTGCTTTTCTTAGAAGTTTAAATAAATCTCCAGTTTTGATAAGGTAATAGGCAACAATAATCGTTAGAATTAAATTTAGCACTTGTCCAATCCCCTTTCATTATGAATTGATGACTTTTACAATTTCTTGATATTCGTCATAAGAAATTTCCCCACGAACATATCTAAGCTTGGCTATTTCTACTGCTTCATTTGAAGTTGCTTTTGTAGGTGCTAGAAGTTGACTTGGTTGCGAAAATGCACCATGTTGCTTACTTCTTTTAATCAAAAGGTAGACAAGAAATCCAACAAGTACGAGGAATAAAATTCCTGTTAGATTCCAACCAGACATCATTCCATAACCAAATCCATTTCCATATCCACCGCCGGGACCATATCCCCAGCCATTATTATACCCATATCCATTTCCATATCCACCGAAGCCTGGTCCTCCAAAACCGCCCATATGTCCTCCGCCAAACATCATCTTCGTTTCCTCCTTTTACTTTGTTTTAATGGAGATAACCCTAAAGGGAATTCAAATAGTTTGTTACAAAATTACAAAATATTTTTTAACTTGTTATACTCTTCTGCAGAGATTTCACCTTTTGCAAAACGAATATCAATGATCCGTCTTGCCTCATTCGAATTATTACTTCCATTTCCTTGAATCTTGTTTAAGATATTTTGAAGTTCACCTGTTTTATATAGATAAAACCCAATCACCAAAATAAGCAAAAGTAACATTTCTTTTTCCTCCTTTTTTCATTTATTTGTTTTTTTGCTCCCTTTAAGGTGCTATCTTCTTTACAGTTATAGAATAACGAGCAAAAATGAAGAAAAAATGAAGAATTTAATTTTTTTTAGAATCATTCTAATTATTCTTCCTGCCATGTCAAAACCGTTGTTTTTCGCCAATTCCACCAATTTCAAGGGAGATTTCTTTCCCATTTATTTTGTTTAGAAAATTTGGATAAATTTTGGTGGTGATGATTCCATCTTTCCCAAAGAGTATGGAGAATCTGTAAAGAAAGCAAAAAAAAACCTGAATATTCATTGAACACTCAGGATTTAAAGAATTTTTTTTTAGTTATTTTCTCTGCTCCATTTCTAGATGATTATGATTGTTTTGCTCCTTTTCTGATTCAACAGTCACAATATGTCCCATCTGGTTAAAAAGAAAGAAAAACACAAGAATGATCATCCCCATCAATAGTGGGTTTCGAAAAAAACGAGGTTGATCTCCTTTATTTAATTCATCAATCATCATGTAAAACAGAATTAAAATAATCCCTATAAACAGTACAAGCAAGATCTTCATCATCGTGTCTGGTTTACTTGTGGAAATCATATCTCCTAGCATGGCTCCCATCATGCCTCCCATTAAACCTGAAAGCAATCCATCCATCATTGCCATCAATGTGACAGGAGCTCCTGTAATTAAACCAACAGCACCACCAATGGCCATCGCAATTAATGTAGAAAAAAATAGATTACCGGCATAGAGAATTCCAATCAATGTTCCAGATAATATTCCCACCATCATTCCCAATGTCATCGCAATCATCATCCCTGTCATACAGGTAATCTTTTCGCGTTTTCTTACTACATAGAGAATGACTGCGATCGAAAGCAGCACAATCATGGCAACAAAAACCCAAAAAGCATAAGACATTTTGACTAACCACCTCTTTTCACATCCTCTGATTCATATATATTAGGTAAAAAATAAAACATGCTCTATTTGTAAAAAGTTGATAATCGAAATTTAATGCTTTCTCGATGTCAATCGTCAGTGAAAATGTCACCTTAATTGTTCTATGAAAATGTCATATTCCTTGGTTAATTATTAGCGTATTAGTATATAATATCCACCCACCCTTGACGGCGAGCCTCTGCTCCCTTTGGAAACCCAATACTGACCCTACAGGGGAAAACACCCCTGTAGGGGTGCTCTAACGGGTCAGCATACCAAAGGGATCCACTTATCATCAAGGGTAAAGTGAACAGGCTAGTGTTGCCTAAGAAAGTTACTTATTGGTCTTTCAATAAATAAAGTTCTAAGGTTTAAGATCTTGTAGAAAGTTACACATTTATGTTACTCTGAACTTGCTTTTGATTAGACCATGGTTTACGCCATGGATGTGAAGCAGCGGGTTTGCGTGAGGGCGCAGGACTCGCTGTTTTTGTTTTTGATTTCTGTTCATGGCGGTTAGGTTTTTGTGTTTCCTGCAATTCGAAAATTTGTCCCTGGTGCCAAATGACTAGCTTACCCTGAATAGTTTCCCGTACTTCAACAGTTGTCTTTGTCTTAAATGGCTGTGAAGGTTTTTGAGCTAATGTATAGACCTTCCCATTATAGGAAATGGTTTGGCCTGACCCAATTTGTCTGTAGCTTCGAACAGTAAAGATATACTCTAAATCCATCCCCTCAGGTAGAGGACGGTAGGCAGACCCAGCTTCCTGGGGTTTAATAGCAAAAGTTTGATTATGTTTTTGGATCAGTTCTGGAAGTACTCGATTGGCCTCTTCCAAAGTGCAAATACCAAGCAATCGAAGTTCGATAACTAAACGGTCTTGAAAAGTACCCCAAAGACGTTCAATACGCCCTTTGGCTTGCGGGGTCATTGCTTTGATATGAGTTATACCGAGTTCAGCCATTACCTTACCAAATTGCG
>NZ_BDGM02000007.1:0-129868 GCF_001748485.2 Tepidibacillus sp. HK-1
GAGTGAGGAGCAAGCGTGGATGTGGGCGAATACAAGAAAAGGCTATTGGCGTACTGCTCATAGCCCTATCTTGACAAAAGCCCTATCTAACGAGCGATTTAAGCGAGCTGGATATCTAAGTTTTAGCGAGTGTTATTCTGCGAAGTGACGTGTAAACTTTGGAAGCGCCGTATACCGAACGGTACGTACGGTGCTGTGGGAGGTCGGCTGGTCAAATAATGGCCAGCCTCCTACCCGATTGCCTTTACAAAATTATTCATGTTAGAAAATCTAACATGAATAATAATTTATAAGAGATAAAATCGGAATTTAAATTATTAAAATAATTAAAAAATACGAAAAAACAAGAGAAAGCGCTTTAAATAGAAGAAATAATCGGCTTTTATATATGTTAGGTTTTCTTACATAATTTGAAATAAAAACTTACATTTATTATGATGTTATCAAATTTAAAGTTTTTCTTTAGAAAGGAGATGAATTGATGAAAAAAATAGAAGCGATTATTAGGCCGGAAAAGTTGGAAGAGATGAAAAAATCTTTAAGTTTGTTGGGGGTTCATGGAATGACGGTAACAGAAGTAAAAGGATGTGGTAATCAACCTAAACAATCTGGATATTATAGGGGACAGCAATTTACTGTGGATCTATTACCAAAAGTAAAAATAGAAGTCGTAATTCCCGATGCAATGGAAGATATGGTCATTGATGAATTTTTTAAAGTGGCACGAACTCTTCAGGTAGGCGATGGGAAAATATTTGTATCTACAATAAGCGAAGTATATCGAATTCGAACCGGAGAATCAGGTGAAAATGCTTTATAAAAATAGAATTAAAGGGGAGAAAATAAAATGGAAAATTTAACAATTTCATTAGATACTTTACTAGTTTTTATTTCTACAACTCTTGTTTTAATCATGCATGCTGGATTTATTATGGTTGAAGTTGGTTTTAACAGAGCAAAGAACGCATTAAATATTACAATGAAGAACTTTTTAACCATTGCATTAGGGCCATTAGCATTTTATTTGATTGGATTTGGCTTAACATTTGGAGAAGATTTCAATGGCTTTTTGGGAACAACGGGATTTCTCATGAAAAACATTAGTGTAGATTTATCGATTCCTTTGGCAGCTTTTTTCTCTTTCCAAGCAGTATTTGCTGCTACAAGTGCTACTATTGTTTCAGGTGCTGTAGCTGAGCGAATAAAATTTAGTGCTTATGTCATGTTTTCTGTATTATTAGTTGCAATTGTTTACCCAATTGTTGGTCATTGGGCTTGGGGAGGCGGCTGGCTTTCTAAATTAGGATTTATCGATTTTGCTGGTTCAACTGTCGTTCATTCAGTTGGGGGCTGGGCTGCATTAGTCGGGGCATCAATTCTAGGGCCTCGTATAGGGAAATATGAAGATGATAAGGTTCATGCTATTCCTGGACATAATATACCTTTAGGTGCTTTAGGAGTCATTATTCTTTGGTTTGGATGGTTTGGGTTTAATACAGGTAGTGCTTTAACAGCTAGTGATGCTCGTATTCCTGATATATTTACAGTTACCTTATTAGGTGCTTCTGCAGCAGTTTTAGCCACTATGATTTTTACATCTATTCGTTACAAAAAAGTTGATGTTAGTTTGACGTTAAATGCTGCTTTAATAGGTTTAGTAAGTATTACAGCAGGTGCTGCTTCATTTTCTCCACTTGGATCAGTTATTGTTGGAGTTATTTCTGGCATTATACTCGTCTTTGCTGTAGAGTTTCTTGATTATGTAAAAATAGATGACCCTGTGGGTGCTTTTCCTGTTCATGGAATTGGTGGCATTTTTGGAACACTTGCAGTTGGATTGTTTGCTACAGATGGAGGACTATTTTATGGAGGAGGTTTTAAGTTATTAGCTGTTCAAGCTTTAGGTGTAACTACTGTAGCATTGTGGACGATCTCTACAAGTTTTATTATTTTCAAGGTAATAGAAAAAACAATTGGGCTAAGAGTGTCTGAACAAGTTGAAAAAGAGGGTTTAGATATTACAGAACATGGAAGTTACGCTTATTCTACATTATTTCTTCGTGATCAAATTCCTGTCATCAACAATAAATAGAATACTTTCTATTGAAAAATGGAGGAGGAAGTCATTTGATTCAATGTCCTCCTTTTTTTATGCACCTTTTTAGATATTAGGCGTAGAATAAAAATTGAGAATGATAATTTCTTTCACTTAGAATAGAGTGTTGAATGATGATCGAAGAAAGGATGAATAGATAATGTGTGGAATTACGGGTTGGATAGATTGGGAAAAAGACTTAAATCAATTTGAAGAAACAGTAAAAAGAATGGGGATGACAATGCTCCACCGTGGTCCTGATGCAAGTGGCACTTGGGTATCTAGACATGCGGCCCTTGCTCATACACGCTTAGTTGTGATCGATCCAGAAGGCGGTGGCCAACCGATGGTTCGTCAATATGGTGATAATAGATATGTGATTACCTATAATGGAGAATTATACAATACGGAAGAGTTGAGAAAAGAATTAAAATTACTAGGACATCGATTTTTCTCCTATTCAGACACAGAGGTTTTGTTGATCGCTTATATTGAGTGGGGAGAACATTGTGTTGATCATTTGAATGGTATCTTTGCTTTTGGTGTTTGGGATGAACATAAACAACGTTTATTCTTGGCAAGAGATCGTTTAGGAGTAAAACCACTTTTTTATATCAAAGATAAAAATAAACTTTTATACGCATCAGAATTAAAAGCATTATTGGCTCATCCAGATGTCTTACCTGAAGTTGATGAGGAAGGTCTTGCAGAAGTATTTGCATTAGGTCCTTCTAGGACACCTGGCCATGGTGTTTTTTTCGGAATTTCTGAATTAAGATCAGGTCATTATTTAATTTTTGATCGCAATGGAATGAGAATTCGCCAATATTGGAATGTAGAGAGCAAACCTCATTTAGATGATTTAAAAATAACATTGGCAAAAGTACGGGAACTTGTATTTGATGCAGTGGAAAGACAATTGGTCTCCGATGTTCCTTTATTTACGTTTTTGTCCGGAGGACTTGATTCTAGTCTGATTTCAGCTATTGCCGCTAATCACTATAAAGAAAGGGGTAAAATGCTAGATACCTATTCGATTGATTACGAAGGAAGTCAAAAATATTTTAAAGTGAATGAGTTTCAACCTAATTCAGATGCACCTTATATAAAACAAATGTCAGAATTTATTGGTTCTCACCATCATTATGTAGAAATCAATACGATTGATTTAGTAAAAGCTTTAAAAGATGCAGTTATGGCTAGGGATCTACCGGGGATGGCGGATGTAGATTCTTCTCTCTTATTATTTAGTAAGGAAATTAAAAAAAATGCGACAGTTGGTTTATCAGGAGAATGTGCTGATGAAATTTTTGGTGGTTATCCATGGTTTTATCGTAGAGATGATCTGGCATCTAATACTTTTCCTTGGTTACGTTCTATTTCCGAAAGAGAAAGTATTTTAGCAAAAGAGGTAAGAGAGCAACTTCATTTGAAAGATTACTTAAACAAACGTTATCAACAAACATTAAATGAAGTACCAAAGCTGGATGGAGAATTACCACTGCAAAGCCGTATGCGTGAATTGTTTTATTTAAATATGACGTGGTTTATGCAGACTTTATTAGAACGTAAAGATCGCATGACGATGGCAACAGGCCTTGAAGTTCGCGTTCCTTTTGCTGATCACCGATTAGTAGAATATTTATGGAATATTCCTTGGGAAATGAAAAATCTTGAAAATAGGGAAAAAGGGCTTTTACGTAAAGCGTTAAGAGGTGTATTGCCGGAAGAGGTCTTAATCAGGAAAAAAAGTCCATATCCAAAAACTCATAATCCCGAATACACAGTTGCTGTAAGCAAGATAATCTTAGAAATTCTCCATGATCCAGCTTCTCCTATTCTTCAATTAATTGATAAAGAAAAAGTGGAAAAGATTGCAAACTCAGGAGGTGAAAGTTTTAAAGTGCCATGGTTTGGACAATTAATGACAGGGCCACAGTTATTAGCTTATCTTGTGCAAGTTAATTTTTGGTTAAAAGAGTATCATGTAAAGATCCGTTAAACGGGAATAAAGATAGGAAAAAACTATTCTCATTTTAGGAGAGAATAGTTTTTTCTTTGGGGAGTAGTCAATTGTTATAGTTTTTCTGAATGTAATTTTTCCTTTGATACATTTTTTCTAAATATAAATCCAACACCGAGAATCAGAACTAACGTAATGAAATTAAGATAAAGGATTAAAGAATCTGGCAAATGGCGATAGAGTCCAGCTAGACCAAAGAAAATGAAGATGAATGCTGAAATCCATTTGATCATCTGGGCAGATAATTTTTGGTTTAACCAAGTTCCAAACCAGATTCCAATTCCATCAGCAATTAACATTCCCAATGTGGTACCAGCCAATACAAAATAAGGCGATTGATATTTAGCAGCCAAAGCAATAGTAGCTAATTGAGTTTTATCCCCTAATTCAGCGATAAAAAAAGCCATGGTAACAGCCATAATTGGGCCAAATGTCTTAAAACGATTTTCTTCTCCGTTTAATTGATCCCCTCGAATTGTCCAGATTCCGAATAATACGAATGAAACCGCTGCACCAATTTGGATCATATCTAAGGAAATTTTAGAAGTTAAAAAATCGCCAAATGCCACTGCTAAACCATGATTAAAAATAGTGGCTAGGAACACACCTAACATTACTTGTTTGCTTGAATATCTTGATGCAAAGGCAATTGCCAATAGTTGAGTTTTGTCCCCCATCTCAGCTAAGGTTACAAATACAGTTGCAACAAGAAAAGAAATCAAAAAATCACCCCTTCATTTCATGAAAAAAAGACTTTCAATACATCTAAGTGATAAATATCACAAAGAAGTATTAAAAGTCTCGCTTTTTGGTTCAACCAAACAATGAGGCCAGATGATCAAATCATCATCAGTGTGTTGACCCCATACAACGCCATATGTAGACGTTAGCTACTCCCCTTTAATTACATTTATATTTTATCAAATGAATGCTGGGGATACAAGGAATAAATGAAATTTGTCGTTAATATTCTACATTTTATACTTATTAAGTTTTATATGTTATAAAATAATATTAGCGTTAATAACCTTCACAAATTATACATAATAAAATATTAAAAAAGTAGTGATATTTGTCACAAGTCGTAGTAAAATAAAATGGAAAATATTCTATACATACTAAATAAATAGATGTAAAAAGGGGGAAAGGTAAATGGATGTTGTTACATTAAGTAGACTTCAATTTGCGATTACAATTGGATTTCACTTTTTATTTGTACCACTCACATTAGGACTTGTTATTTTAGTTGCTATCATGGAAACTTTGTATGTAAAAACCAATGATATCATGTACAAAAAGATGGCTAAGTTTTGGGGGAAGCTATTTATTATCAATTTTGCTTTAGGTGTGGTAACAGGTATCACAATGGAATTCCAGTTTGGGACAAACTGGAGTGAATACTCTAAATATGTTGGCGATATTTTTGGTGCACCTTTAGCAATTGAAGCGACTGTTGCTTTCTTTTTAGAGTCCACCTTCTTAGGTGTTTGGATATATGGGTGGGATCGTCTTTCAAAAAAACTACATGCCTTCGCCATATGGATGGTAGCGTTAGGAACGAATCTTTCTGCTGTCTGGATTATTATTGCTAATGGCTGGATGCAACACCCTGTTGGTTATGTTCTTCGTAATGGAAGAGCCGAGTTGGTTGATTTTATGGCGGTTGTTACTAATAAATATGCATGGTTAATGTTTTTTCATACTGTTTTATCTGGATACGTGCTCTCGGCATTCTTTGTTTTAGGAATTAGTGCTTATCATTTATTGCGACATCAACATCTTGACTTTTTTAAAAAGTCATTCCGCATTGCTTTAATATTTGCTATTTTTTCTTCAATTGGCGTAGCAGTATTAGGCGATTTGAATGGTAGCAATGTAGCTGATGTACAACCCGCTAAATTTGCTGCAATGGAATCGATTTGGGAAACACAACAAGGTGCACCTATGTATCTTTTACAAATTCCTGATGAGAAGAATGAGGGGAACCGTATCGAAACATTAGGAATCCCTAAATTGACTAGTTTTCTTGCGTTTAAAGATCCAAACGCTACGATAAAGGGATTAAAAGATTTTCCTTTAGAGGAAAGACCACCAGTCAATTTAACCTTTTATGCATTTCGAATCATGGTAGGACTAGGAGTCTATTTTATTCTTATGTCCTTTATCGGATGGTATTTGCAGCGAAAAAATAAATTATTAGATTCAAGACTATATTTAAAAATGATGCTTTATTCTATTCCTTTACCTTATATTGCAATTAATTTAGGATGGGTTGTGGCAGAGGTCGGAAGACAACCATGGATTGTTTATGGCTTAATGAAGACCGCAGATGCAGTTTCTCCTATTCCTGCTTCAAATGTTCTTACTACTTTAATAGGTGTTGTTGTTTTCTATACGATTTTAATTGTTGCCGATCTTTATTTGCTGGTGAAATATGCAAAAATGGGTCCGGATTTTGAAAAGCCTACTAAGATACATATCGATCAATCGACAGGCTTTCAGGCATAGTATTTTGATTGGAATAAGGGAGGAATGAAAAATGTCATATACGGCATTGGCCATCACTTGGTTTGGATTATGGGGGACTTTATGGGCCGTCTATTTTATGCTAGATGGATTTGATTTAGGCGTAGGAATTCTTTATCCATTTATTGCGAAAGATGATTCAGAACGTAAACTTTTATTAAATACCATTGGACCTTTTTGGGATGGAAATGAAGTATGGTTGATTACAGCTGGTGGTGCTACCTTTGCAGCTTTTCCAACCACTTATGCTTTGATGTTTAGTTATCTTTATTTGCCCTTGATGCTCATTTTATTGGGATTGATATTTAGAGGAACGGCCATTGAATTTATGAATAAAAGCGATCATCAATCTTGGAGAAAAGCTTGGAAGTGGGCGTTTTTCTCAGGTAGTTTGTTAGTTACTCTACTTTTTGGAGTTGCATTTGCGAATATCTTCCAAGGGTTAGCCATGGATGATAGTGGCTACCATGGAACATTACTCTCATTGCTTAATCCATACGGTCTCTTAGGAGGATTAGTATTTATTGCCTTATTTTCATTAACAGGTGCGATATGGATTGCTGCTAAAACAATGAGTCATTTATCTGAAAGGGCATTAACCTATGCTTCAAAGTTGTGGGTCATTGCTTTAATCCTTGCGGGTATCTTTTTAATCTATACTAGTGTGGCAACAAATCTCTATAGGAATTATCTCCAACAGCCGATCTTGTGGATCGTGCCAGGGTTAGCTGTTGTGGCATTATTATTTACTAGACGATTTTTACAAAAGAAGGATGCGATTCGTGCATTTTTTGCAAGTTCAGTTACGATATTAATGACGATTTATACTACCATTATTGGTTTGTATCCAAATATGATCCCATCTAGTATTGATGAGAAGTATAGTTTAACGATATTTAATTCTTCTTCCAGTGAATATACGTTAAGAATTATGTTCTATGTGGCTATTATCTTTGTACCCATTGTGATCGCCTATCAAATTTTTGTTTATAAAATATTTTCTGATAAAGTAACAGAACAAGATAGCCATTACTAAGATGAAATGAAAAGTAGAAATATTTAAAGATGCAAAACGGTACCCTTAATGAAACAGGGTACCGTTTGTTTTGGTTTGTATAATCATCGCTTCAATAATTTCCATCATATCATCGACTGTGACTGAGTCGATTCCATTTTTTAATACTACAGGTGATTCTAATTCATGCTTTGTTAAGATATTCTCTAAATCGGGAGATACAAATTTAACAATCGTTGATAATTTTACAGTTTCCATATGGCTCACCTCATTTTTTAGTATGGTAAAACTAAAAATGAATCGTAATGCCTGAAAAACCTGTATCAATATTATTATAGTAGATTTAAGCTCAATTGACTACCCTATCTTCTCCCGTATTAAATTAATTAAAGAAAGAGTTCGTATAGAACTCTTTCAAAATAGATTATAGCATCGTTCCAGTTTCACGTAATTTCTGGTGCCAGGATAGTGCTTTTTCAAGAACATGTGGTGTATGACCACCGCGTTCTAATGCCTCATTATAATATTCTCTCATTTTATCTTTATACATTGGGTGAACACATTTTTCAATAATCAATTCAGCTCTCTCTCGTGGAGCTAAACCTCTTAAATCAGCCAACCCTTGCTCAGTGACAAGGATTTGTACATCATGCTCTGTATGGTCAACATGGGAAACCATGGGGACAATACTAGAAATTTTGCCATCTTTTGCAATAGATTTGGTTACAAAAATGGAAAGTCCTGCATTACGAGCAAAGTCTCCAGAACCGCCAATACCATTCATCATATGGGTACCAGCCACATGTGTTGAGTTGACGTTTCCATAAATATCAGCTTCCAATGCAGTATTGATTGCAATCAAACCCATTCTACGAATTAATTCTGGATGGTTACTGATCTCTTGAGGACGGAAGACTAATTTGTCTCTATATTGATCGAAATTCTCAAATAATTCTTTTGTCCAACTAGGTGAAAGAGTGACTGAGGTAGCCGCTGCGAATTTAACTTTTCCTGCTTTGAATAATTCGAAAACTGCATCTTGAAGAACCTCTGAAGCCACGATTAAATCTTCAAATGGAGAATGGACTAAACCTTCTAAAACAGCATTAGCAATCGTTCCGACACCTGATTGTAACGGCATTAAACTGTTTGGTATACGTCCTTGATTTACTTCCTCTTTTAAGAACTCAATGATATGGTTCGCCATAATTTTTGTTTCTTCATCTGCAGGAAGAATATTTGAAGGGACATCCATTTGGTCAGTGATGACGATAGCTACCACTTTTTCTGGATCTACTTTAATGTAAGGGGTTCCAATTCTCTCCATAGGTGTTTTTAACAGAATAGGTTCACGGCCAGGACGTTTTTCTGGTAAATATATATCATGTACCCCTTCTAGAAGTGGAGTATGCGCCATATTGATTTCAATGATTACTTTTTTTGCTTGGTCAACAAAAATTGGGGTATTCCCTACTGATGTCGTAGGAATAATGTATCCATCTTCAGTAATCGTAACAGCCTCAACAAGAGCAATATCAATTGGACCCATAACCCCATTTCGAATCCATTCATTTGTTAAGCTAAGGTGTTGATCTGTAAATAAAATTTCACCTTTGTTAATCAAATCTCTCATACTTCTCGTTGCCTGAAAGGGAAGTCGATGACTTAAAGCACCTGCCTCAGCAAGACCACCATCTACTTCGTCACTTAAAGATGCACCTGTCCAAAATTTGATTTTAATCTTTTCTTTTTTTGCTCTTTCCGCCAATGCCAAAGTTACGGCTTTTGGATCTCCCGCTCGAGTAAAACCACTTGCCCCCACAATCATGCCATCTTTAATAAAATCGGCTGCTTTTTCTGCATCCATGACCTTGTCTAAATAAGGTGCATATCGGATCCTTTCTTTGTACATCTCTTCACTCACCCCATTAAATTTTTTCTTTTTTTACTAAGCGTTTCCACTAATCGTTAGAAACGTTTAGCGATTAAACTCCTTTTAGCACAATAAGGAATGATTAGAATATTCAGTTAAATTATATCACGTTCATTTCATTTATAATACATAATTTTTAAAAAATTATTAATTTTTTATTCATTATCGATAAAGGTAAACAAAGAAGGATGCAAGTTTTGCATCCCTTTGATTCTTATTCACATGTTACATAAAAGGTGGATAAAATCCTTTCTTTTCATAAGGATCATATAACCATTTAAAGAGTGTACCTTTCTCTAGTGCCTTAGGTAAAGAGTATTGGTCTAAGTAATCTCTTCCAGGGCCTGGCATAGGTTTCACAGGAGGAATCGGTATAGGAGGATAGGGTCGTCTTCTCACTCGCAATGCTCCCTTCTTTAAGATTTTCTTTCTTTATTAGTCTAAAATTTCGTCAGGGGTTACATTCGTATCTGAAAATATATCTTTTGTTTCATAAACTTCAGCAGGTCTATATTTTTTTGTTATTTTATGTTCACTTAACATATACAGAATCTCCCTAAATCTTTGTGAATGAACGACTTCACGTTCTCTTAAGAATTTAAGCGCGTCAATCACTCCTGGATCATCAGAAAGATTGATTAGATTTTCATAAGTTGCTCTCGCTTTTTCTTCTGCAGCGATATCCTCTGCTATATCTGCGATCGGATCTCCTTTTGCTTGAATATAAGTAGCTGTCCATGGGTTACCATTTGCATCCACATAGAATAAGGCTTTTTCATGGTCTGCATAATGGCCACCTAAACCAGCAGCGATCATTTGCTCTGGAGTGGCACCTTTGACCAGTTTATGAACTAACGTTGCAATAATCTCTAAATGTCCTAATTCTTCTGTTCCGATATCAGTAAGGAGTGCTTTAGCTCTTCTATCTGGCATACTATACCTTTGATTTAAATATCTCAATGCAGCCGATAATTCTCCATCTGGACCACCGTATTGGGTAATTAAGAATTTAGCAATTCTTAGATCAGGTCTTTCTACTCGAACAGGGATTTCAAGTTTTTTTTCATAGATCCACATGCTTTAACACTCCTCTCCTAGTAATTTAATTCCCATGGCCAAGGTTCATCAATCCAACGTGCAGGATTTTCATAAGAAAATCCTTGCTGTAAAGGGCCAAAATGACGTTCCAAATGTGGTCTTAACATCATCATTTGATAGGTGTAACGCTTAAAATCGCATTGCGCTCTTTGGTCAAATGGATGGGTATCTAAGTATAATCTAATTTCTACGGCTGCAAATTCTAATTCTTGATATTGGCGCAATAAGGCAAATGCTTTATCCATTAAAGATTCCTCCTCTAGGTCTTCTTCCTTAACACCTTATTCAAATAGGCAATTATCAGTAACGGGGACAATTGCCCAAATTTTGGGTAATGAACTAGTTGAAGAAAAAAAGTTGACTTCTTTATCAAAAAAAAGATGGCCGAAGAATCGACCATCCGAATATGCTTTGATCTCACCGACAACAATGGTGTTGAATTCTGCCATAAATGCAGGATCAACATCCTTTTTCATTCCTACTTTTACCTCACTTAAATTTAGCATGGCTAAATCTAGTAAAAACTATATGCTAAAAATCGCTTAAATCATTTAACGGGTATAGTTATTAGAAATGTTGGTAATCATGGGAATAGTTGTTTTTTTAAAAATCAATGAAAGGAGTATTCTATGATTACAAGAAAAGCAATAACGTTTATTCTAGTATTTTTCATTTTAATGAGTACACAGGTAAATGCTAGAATGATTCTATCAGATGATTATAATAAACAGATTACGCCCCTAAAAACAAAACAAATCGCCTACACCATAAAAAAAGGGGACACCTTATATCAAATTGGGAAAAGATATGGAATTGATTGGAAAGATATTGTGAAAGTAAACCCTAGCCTTAATTTTAAAGCTTTAAAGATTGGTTCTACGATAACGATTCCGTACCTTAAAAATTTAGATTATCCTTCAATAGACAAAGCATTTGCAGAACAAAATGAAACGATGCTATCTGAAACCCAAGTTTATCAAATTCAAAAGGGCGATACGCTATGGGCAATTTCAAGGAAATATCATACATCAGTAGATTCTCTTTTAAACTTGAACCAAAATTTAAATCCTAAACAATTGGTAATAGGAACAATGATTAAATTACCAAAAGTTGATCGTGTGAAAATTGCTTCAGTGAGTACAAGTAGAACCCAAATAAGAAAATCAGGATTATTCACATTAACTGCTTATACTGCTGGATATGAATCGACTGGTAAAAGACCAGGGGATCCAGGATATGGGATAACTTCAAGTGGAGCACGTGTACAAGAAGGGATTACGATTGCGGTAGATCCGAAAGTGATACCTATTGGTACAAGAGTTTATATTGAAGGGATAGGCTATCGTGTGGCACAAGATACAGGCAGCGCAATTAAAGGCAATAAAATCGACATCTATTTTGAAGATGTAAATGAAGCTTTAAAGTTTGGGGTAAAAAAAGGAGTAAAAGTAGATGTGTTATACAATTAGCTTTGGTATTTTTGCCAAAGCTTTTTTGAAGGAACTTTACAATTGGAGGATTAGTTGAAAAAAAGATAAAAAAATATGATAGATTCTTAAAAATAGCATTGCATAGTTTTGGATAATTTACTATTCTTAAGGTAGTACAAGTTTGTGAAGAATTTTGCAAACAGAAATCTATTTTATATTAAAGAAATGTACACCAAGAAATGTAAATATTCAGGGAGAGGATGTGAAATTGATATGCATTATGTAGTATGTGTGAAACAAGTACCGGATACAAGTGTAGTAAAATTGGATCCAGTAACAAACACACTTGATCGGAGTAGTGCTCCATCAATTATTAATCCATATGATGCACATGCAGTAGAAGAAGCTGTTCGCTTAAAGAAACAATCTGGGGGCAAAGTGACTGTTGTTTCAATGGGTCCACCGATGGCTGTCAGTACCATCAAAAAATGTATTGAATTAGGTGCTGATGAAGGGGTGCTTATTTCTGACCGTGCCTTTGCAGGATCTGATACATTGGCAACAAGTTATGCGCTTACGCAAGCAATTAAAAAAATTGCAGAGAAAGAACCAGTGGATATTATTTTTGCTGGAAAGCAAGCAATTGATGGCGATACAGCCCAAGTAGGCCCTGGTATTGCTAGACGTCTAGGCATACCAGTATTAGCACAAGTCAATCAAGTTGAACATTTCTCAGCTGAAGAAAAGATGATTCGTGTTCGTCGTAAAATTGAAGATGGACATGAAGTAGTAGAATCTAAATTACCATGTCTAATCACAGTAGAGAAAGAAATTAATGAACTAACATATGCTCCTCTACCAAATATGATCAAAGCTGCGAAATATAATCCAATCGTATGGACAACAAATGACATTGAGGTTGACCGTAGTCAGTTAGGTTTAAAAGGTTCTCCAACCGTTGTTGGTAAAATTTTTGCTCCACCAAAACAATCAGGGGGAGAGAAGATCCAAGGAACTGCTGATGAAGTTGTTAATCATGTCATGGATAAATTATTGAACGTTCATGGATTGTTCGCTAAGGGAGGAGTATAAGATGGCCGTTTCAATTTCTAGTGCATGTATTTCTTGTGGTGCTTGTATCGATACTTGTCCCCATGATGCTCTTTTCATGGGAGCAACGCAAGCAGAAGTGATTCCAGATAAATGTATCGAATGTGGAGAATGTATAGAAGTATGTCCTACTTCAGCTATTACTTTGCCTTTTGGTGTGAAAAAAGAAGTGGTTGAAGAGCCAAAAGTGGAAGAAAAAACTGAAGAGGTTTCAAATAAGGAAGAAGTTAAATCTAAAGAGGTAAAACCACTATCCAAAGAGGAAAAGAAACCAGAAGTTGTTTTACCAGAATCTGAGTATCAAGGTGTATGGGTTTATATTGAGCAACGTAGTGGTAAAATTGCCCCAGTATCCCTTGAATTATTAGGTGCTGGTCGTAAATTAGCTGACAAATTAAATGTTGAATTGGCTGGTGTTCTTTTAGGCCATAAGGTTGATCAGATTGTAAATGAACTTTATGAGTATGGAGCTGACACAGTCTATTCTATCGATCATCCAGTATTAGAACATTACCGTTCAGAGGCTTATCAAGTTGGTGTTGTTGATTTAGTAAAAAAATATAAGCCTGAGATTTTATTATTTGGTGCAACCGTTATCGGTCGTGATTTAGCAAGTACTGTTGCGACAGAATTAGGGACAGGATTAACTGCTGATTGTACTCGTTTAGATATCGATCTGAAAAATAGATTACTAGAGGCTTCTCGTCCAGCGATGGGTGGAAACATTATGGCGACGATTCTATGTAAAAATCATCGTCCACAAATGGCATCCGTTCGTCCAAAGGTGATGAAAGCCATTGATCCAATTAAAGGTCGTACAGGTAAATTGGTTGAACATCCAATTAACATTGACGAAAATCAATTGCAAACAAAAGTAATTAGTGTTGTTCAAGAATTAGGAAATAAGATTCGCTTAAGTGATGCTAATGTGATTGTTGCAGGTGGTAAAGGTTTACAAGATGAAAAAGGGTTCCAGTTAGTCAGAGAATTGGCTGATGTTTTAGGTGCTGCTGTTGGCGCTAGTCGTGACGCAGTTGAAGCAGGCTGGGCTGAACACTCAGAACAAGTTGGCCAAACAGGAACAACGGTTGCCCCTAAATTATATTTTGCAATAGGGATTTCAGGTGCCGTACAGCATACGGTTGGAATGGAGAACTCAGAAATCGTTGTCGCCATTAACAAAGATCCAAATGCTCAAATTTTTGAAAAATGCACCTATGGTATTGTTGGTGATGCATTTGAAGTTGTTCCAAAATTTATTAATGAGTTTAAGAAACTAGTGCAGAGTGGGGAGAGAAAACATGGCTGAAAAATTTGATGTGATTGTTGTCGGTGCCGGGCCTGCTGGATCTTCTGCTGCCTATACATTAGCTAAAGCAGGACTTAATGTAATTATGTTTGAACGTGGTGAATATCCTGGTTCAAAAAACGTAATGGGTGGTGTGATGTACCGCCATCAATTACAAGAAATTATTCCAGATTTTCTTAATGAAGCACCATTTGAAAGACCAGTTGTAGAGCAAAGATTTTGGATGTTAGACCAAAGATCGGCTTTCCAAGTGGGATACAAAGGTTTAGAATGGGCAGAAGCACCGTATAATAACTTCACTGTGTTACGTGCAAAATTTGACCAATGGTTTGCTAATAAGGCTGTTGAACAAGGAGCGCTATTGATCAATGAAACCGTAGTAAAAGAAGTGATCGTGGAAGATGATCGAGTACTAGGAGTTAGAACAGATCGTCCTGATGGAGATGTTTATGCTGACCTTGTTATTTTAGCTGATGGTGTAAACTCATTACTTGCTAAACAATTAGGTTTCCATAAAGAGTTAAAACCAAATGAAGTCGCTTTAGCTGCCATGCAGGTGATTAATTTACCACCTGAAAAAATTGAGGATCGCTTTAATTTAGAGCCTAATCAAGGGGCCACCATTGAAATATTTGGTGATTCAACAAAAGGGATGCTTGGTACTGCATTTATTTATACGAATAAGGATAGTATTAGTATTGGTGTGGGAACACTTCTTTCAGGTTTAATGAAAACAAAAATGCGCCCACATGAACTTTTAGAAACCTTAAAACAGCATCCGATGGTTCGTAAATTGATTGAGGGTGGAGAACCTAAAGAGTACTTGGCGCATTTAATTCCTGAGGGTGGGTATCATTCCATTCCAAAACTTGTAGGACATGGAGTTATGCTAGTTGGGGATGCAGCCCAACTCGTTAATGGGATACACCGTGAGGGTTCAAACCTTGCAATGGCTTCAGGGCGCCTAGCTGCAGAAACAGCGATTTTAGCTAAACAAGTAGGAGACTTTTCTGAAAATATGTTAGATACTTACAGAACAAAACTAATGGAGAGTTTTGTAGGCCAAGACTTGAAAAAATATAAAGATGCTGCACATGCATTAGATCGCCATCCTCAGTATTTTAAAGAGTTCATCCCAATGATAAATCGTGCTGCAAGTGAAATGTTTACAGTTGATGGTGCTTCAAAATGGGATAAACAGAAGAAGATTTTAGGTATGGTTCAAGATAGGGGAACAATAAACACAATTCGCGACCTATACCGCGTATGGAAGGTGATGAAGTGATGGCAGAACCATTAAAAAAGGTTAAAATAGAAGATTTACAGTATCTTACACGATTTGTATCTGATAAAGAATCTCATCTAATTATTAAGAATCACCAGGTTTGTGCTGATTGTGAGGGAAAATACTGTACGTTTTTCTGCCCAGGTGAAGTTTACAAATG
Organism: Tepidibacillus sp. HK-1; assembly: GCF_001748485.2. NCBI lineage: Bacteria > Bacillati > Bacillota > Bacilli > Caryophanales > Bacillaceae > Tepidibacillus > Tepidibacillus sp. HK-1. Next base: position 15,985 of record NZ_BDGM02000007.1, read on the forward strand.
GGAAGGAGACCGAATGTTTGTCGGCTTTGAAGGCTGTCATGAATGTGGAAGCTGCCGTATCGGTTGTCCAGAAGACAATATTGAATGGCGATATCCTAAAGGTGGTTTAGGAGTTATCTTCAGATTAGCATAAAATTTTTTGATAGGGAGACGATATACCTTATGGGAATCGTTTCCCTTTTTGCATTTAGGACTATTGAGACCATTGCTTTTTTTTACTTTTTAGTATAATATACCTATTGGGGTATATGTTTCCGAATGTTAGGGGGTGTAATCATGAAAGTAGCAGTTGCTGTGTTACCAAATGGGATGGTCAACGCGCATTTTGGTAGAGCGAACAAACTTGCTTTTGCTACCATTGAGAATAAGCAGATTATTTCTTGGGAAGAGGTAGCAGCTCCATTTGCGGAAACGCATGGTCATGATCATCATCATGAGCATGAGCATGGTTATCATCATCACGATCACGACCATCATCACGAACATGGTCACCATCATCAAGCAATAAAGAATTTTTTAGTAGAGCATCAAGTTGATTTAGTTTTGCTTGATCATGCTGGGCCAGGGATGCAAAAGGTGATCAATGAAACTGATATTAAGATTGTTATTGGTGCAAAAGGTAATGCAAAGGATGCAGTTCAAGCATTAGCTGACCAAGGGTTTGTAGAATAATACATACAATTTGTAACCTTTATGTACTGAATGTACCGATAATAAGTTTTAATATATTGATGTTAATTTAACAGTTAAATAGGGAAAGATATAAATAGTTCTTTTCCATATGACATGAAAAGGAGATGAGAAAATGGCAAAAATCGATGAAAAGGATAAAGAAACGATACGTAATATGTTTAATGAGCAAATGCAAGGAACTGCACACATTCGTTTCTTTGGATCTAAAACTGGCTGCGATTATTGTGATGATACAAAGGAAATTTTAGAAGAACTTGCAGCACTTTCTGATGGTATTGATTTACAAGTATTGGATAAAGATGAACATGCGGAGGAAGCAAATCGTCTAAACGTAGACAAAGTTCCAGCCATTGTTTTTGTGAAGGAAGATGGAACAGATACTGGGGTTCGCTTCTATGGGATCCCTTCGGGTTATGAATTTAGTACTTTGATTGAGGATATTATTGATATTGCGAATGAAAAGACTGGGTTATCACAAGCAACGATAGAGCAATTAAAAAATATTACTGAAGATGTAACCATTTCTGTTTTCGTAACCCCTACCTGACCATATTGTCCTCGCGCGGTTCGCGTGGCTCATCATATGGCTATGGTTAACCCACATATTCGTGGAGAAATGATCGAAGCAATGGAATTTCCTGATTTGTCTGGAAAGTATAATGTGTATGGTGTACCAAAAACGGTAATTAACGATGGAAAAGCAGAACAAGAGGGAGCAGTTCCAGAAGAAGTGATTCTAGAAAAAATTATGGAAGCGATTCGCTAATAAAGGATCGTTGATTACAAAAAGGCCTAGGTTAAACATGTTAACCTAAGGCTTTTTTTTACTTTTATTTTTTCCATAATTGAAAGTTTGCTAAATTTTCAAGCCATCGTTGAAAAAAACTTTTAGGCTTTGTTTTACTTTGAGGATGAGTTTTGATAGGTGTAACATTTACCGAACTTGTAGTGATGGCTTTTAAAATATTAATCTCCCCGTAACCATAATATTCATCTTTCCCTTTGGCCCCTAAGTCTGTAGTGGTGTTTTTAATAATGTCTATCACTTCCTTATTTGTTAAATTAGGGTTTCTGGAACGAATTAAAGCTGCTAATCCTGTAACATGAGGACTAGCCATCGATGTACCTGATAACGCTGCATATCGGTTTCCTGGATAGGTACTAGCGATATTTACTCCGGGTGCAACCACATCTACATATGGGCCATAATTAGAAAATTCTGCTCTGTTTTGTTGAGCATCTACAGCAGATACCGCAATCACTTCAGGATAGGCTGCTGGATAACCTAATTCATCAATATTATCATTTCCAGTAGCTGCAACAAGGACAACATCTTTGGAATAAGCATATTGAATTGCATCGTGTAAATATTTTGATTCTGCATAATTGCCAAGGCTAAGGTTGATGATTTTTGCTCCATGGTCTGTAGCCCATATCACTCCCTCAGCTACATCAAATAGGGTACCTGCTCCAGATTGATCCAAAACTTTAACTGGCATAATTTTATTATACCAGGTAATACCGGCAATCCCTTCATAATTATTTGTATTTGCCGCGATTATTCCCGCAACATGTGTACCATGACCATCATCATCCATGGGAGGAAGGGAAGGGTTAATCACATTATAGCCCTTAACCAACTTTTCTTTGAATTCTGGATGATTTAAATCTACCCCTGTATCAATCACGGCTACAATCATATTTTCTTTGCCTCTTGTAAGCTCCCAACCTTGTTCTGTGAAGATGGTAGGTAAGTTCCATTGATAATCTATATAAAGGCTATCATTAGGTATAAGCGGTTTAAGCTGTGTTGGTTTCTGATTAGTTAAATAAATAAAATGAGGCTCCACATATTCAATTGCGGGATCTTTTTCTAACAAGCGAATAAGTGTTTTAGTTGAACGTTTAGGACAATGGGCAATAATCGTATGGTCTCGTCTTTTTTTCGTTGTCAATTGGTATTTCTTAAGAAAAGCTTGGATATTCTGCTCATTCATTTGTTTTTTAAACTTTATAACAACCTCATTTTGTATGTAGTGACTGATCCCTTTTTCTTCTTGGTCTGGCCTCAAATCAGGCAAATTTTCCTCTAACCCCAGACTTAAGCGTTTTCTAGATGAATATTTAGTAGGTATTGTTTTCCATTTATTGTTTTGCAAATGGGTAACAGTAAACATTCGCAATTGTTGTTTCTTTTCAATTTCCGAAAAGATAGGGGTTCTTAATGTTATTTGATAGGTATTCCAGCGATTATTTTTAAAAATTGGGACTTCTATATAAACTAATGACTTATCTTTATTTGATTGAATAAAGATTTGATCTCTTTTAGGATCCAGGTTCTCCTTAACAGAAAGTGAAGTCTGTTTCATTAATCGAATCGATAAAATATTCGAATGATTTTTCTTTACTTGATCATAAGAGGAAGTAGAATCATCCATTTGCTTTAATTCTTGTTTTATGATTGGTATCAGTGATTGGATTTGCATTTTGGACGTAAGCCATGCATCTTCAGTTATATAATCTGTTTCGGCCATTTTTTCATTTAAGTTGGTTTTATGAAGGGAACGAGATTGAAATGTAAAAGGCGTAACAGGGGGCAAAGCAAGACTGATGACAATACCTAATAAAATACCAGAGGCAATGATTGAACGAATAAAACGGGTCACATTACATCTCTCCTGATCATTTACATATGTTTTAAAGAAATAGTCTCCCTGTCATATAAGCAGGGAGATTAAGACCTTAAGATTAGTTTAAGGAGAATGCGGCTATTTTATTCTCTATATATTGGACAATTTCTCTAGCAGCATGATCAAGGTTATCACTATTCACTTCAAAAAAAGATCCTTGGTATTGATCTGTTGCAAACTGATAACGAGGATCATAATAATATTCAAGTAGGAGCTGAATCGCTTGATAAAACTCATTCTTTTCAACGGCAGCAAATAAAAGCGGTCTTACTTCTGTTGGTAATTTTCTTTCAATTCTTTTTAATCCATCTATAAATGGTTCTTTATACTGGTCTAACCGATATTCTTCTAGTATTCGTTGAATACGAATGGGTTGAGAGGCAGTAATCAAAATATGATGTCCGTGTTCCTTTGCATTCATAATATTGTCAGGCACGATAATTTTACCAATACGCTTACTTTCTGCTTCGATTACGACAGCTCTAGCCTGCCGAATTTCTTTTAATACTTCATATACTTGAGAATCAAACGTTTTTTGATTCACGGGCTCTAAACCAATCGCACCAAATGCTGAACCACGATGATGAGCCATTCCTTCTAAATCAATAATAGATAGGCCTAATTCCTTTAATTTATAAAGGAGGGTGGTTTTTCCAACCCCTGTCATTCCGTGAAGGACAAAAGTAGGGATGTTAAGATCCATTTTTGGAATCTCTTCGACGATATATTGTCGATAAGCACGATACCCTCCCTCAAGCCGATAAGGTTCAGGGTAAATTAAACTATAAAATGTGGCCATTGACTTACTTCGCATACCACCACGCCAGCAAAAGAAAACAGGTACTTGGCCAGGTTGCAGGGCTTGTCTCACTTGTTTTACAAGCTGAGGGATCTTAGGAGAAACAATTTCTAACCCAAGTTCTCTTGCAATATCAGACCCTTTTTCCTTATAAACTGTTCCAACCAATGCCCTTTCTTCATTATCGAAAAGGGGAATATTGATTGCCCCAGGTATGGTTGCTTCATGGTATTCATTTGGTGATCTCACATCGATTAATAAATGATGTTTCTTATCTTCAATTTCAGTATATTGAATATCCTTAAACAAAAAGTTCACCTCTAGTTTGTCAAAATCAAGATTACACTAATTCCATTATAACCTATTATACATCAATTTTTATCCTAGGATAATTTAAGCTTCTTTGTACACTATAAAAAAAGAGGTCATATACAAATAAATTAAAAGAAAATAGATAGCTACAAACACAAAAGTTATGAAGAATTAACGCTTCATAACCTTTTGTGTATATTGAGTAATTTTTTGTTTTGCTTCTTGCCATGAGTAAACCCTTGTTACTTGTTCTGGCAATGGTCCTTGATTATAAGGTGTATCAAATAATAAAATGGGAATGTTTAATTCTTGTGCCATTTGACAAGAAGCTACATAATGGTCTTCTAGAAATAAATCGATTTCATACTCAATTGCTTGTTGGATTTTGTTTGGGGAACCTGTTAAAACAACTCGATCAAAGGGAAGACCTTGAGATTCAAACCATTTCATAGTAGGTAACCTGTATTCCTCCTCTCGAGCACTAATATAGATTAAACGATAACTTTGTTTTAAATAGGAGAGTGTTTTCTTTGCATCTTTTGCTAATGGTGCTGTCTGATAAATGTCAGCTCCATATTGGCTATACCAATTTAAATATTCCTCTTCATCAATATTATAAAGCTTTGTTAAATCGTAGGTTGTAATTTCATTGTATAAAAAGTTTTTATTAAAATATTGGTTTAAATGAGGAATAAAGGTATATGGATCTGTTACTGTTCCATCAATATCAATCCCTAAAGTAAATTCCTTTTTTATCATTACTTGAAAGCCCCCTTATTTTGATACATACTATCTTCCTTTTGAAAAATTGTCAATATTTGATTAACATATTAAGCTTATGTTGAAACAATAATAAGGTTAGGAACTGTATTCTGATTATTTTGGAATGGAGGAGTTCCATGTCGAAAAAGAAGAATATTACAGTTCTAAAGGAATTTAGGCCGTTAACAAAAGAGGAATTGGCAACAGAACTAACACCTCAGTTACCAAAAAAAATAGTTCCCTTTAGGGGAAAGGTTAAAGAGGATATTCATGGGGAACAATCAAGTAAAGAGTCGGGACAATATTCTGGAACGGCTGTAATTGGGATCGTTTTATCTATATTATCCTTATTCTTTTTACCTTATATTTTAGCGCCTATCGGAATCGTGTTAGGATATCTCGCCTACCGAAGGGGAGATCAAGGCCTTGGGATTTGGGCAATGGGGCTAGGGGTAATTGGTTTGTTAGGTACTCTTATTGTTTCGACCTTTGTGTACTAATCAAAACAGCACCTATTGCAGGTGCTGTTTTTAAATGATAAAGAAAGCTTTAATTTAATGATCGAAGTTCACGGTAATTTTGCCCTTGCCTAAGAACCGTTACTTTCTCTTGGTCTAGAAGCTCCAATAAAGGGACTAAATATTTACGTGAAACATTTAGTAAATCCTTTGCTTGCTGGATGGTTATTTGCTTTTCCTTCATTAAAAAATCTGTAACCAATTTTTTTAACTTGTCAAAGGATTGAGCATGAATAACCATTTTATCCGTTAACTTATAAATTCTCCCTTGGTTTATCAAAAAGGAAAACAGCTCATTTTTTTCTTTGTCATTGATCCCAAATTCTTTTGTTAGGTCATCCCATGTATCAGGGTTAAATTCTTGCTGGATCAATTTTTTTTCTAATAACTCCGCTTTTTTCCGCAGTTCTTCGGGTAAATGAGGTGAAAAAGCAAAGAGAGAAATATAGTCATCCTTCACTTTTAATAAGTTTTTATCCTGCCAGTATTGAAGGATTTCTTGTGCCATTTTTGGTTTTATTTTAGGTAAAAACTGTTTAATCAATTCTGATTTTGCTTGTCCCTTGCGAATAGAATAAGTTGTATGGTAACCTTCGAGAAACGATGTAATTTTATTTTCTAGCTCTGCTAATCGGTCACTTGAAGCGTAAAATGGGACTGAACTTTGATTAAATGGGCTTACTTTATGATTTTGAATAAGCTTATTAACACCGACCAAGATTTCAGTGTCTGGTAAAACGAATAGATTTGATAAGTCGGTTAAAGACAAGAAAATCTGTGGAAGGGTTAAAAACTGATGTAAAAGCAAGTCTTCTAGAGTGCCTTTGCTTTTTTGCTTTAATAACTCTACGGTTTCTTGGCGATACTTATGTTTTTCTGCATTGGGTTCAATGATCATTCCTCCACCAATTGTCGCAGCTGGAGAAGGGCGTCGGATAATAAATCGTTCTTTACGCGATGAAATAATAGGCTCTTCTAATTTAATCTGACAATAGACTGTGTCACCAGGCAACGCTTCTTTACGATCATATAAAAGGAGCGTTCCTAAGACCTCTGAAGTCCCAACATGGAATTTTACTTCAGTATTTTGTTTAATTGAAAAGTCAATATCCTTAAGAATATGTAATTGAATATCCACCCGTTCACTTGGTTCCCATTGTTTTGGGGTAACCACAGAATCGCCACGTTTTAAATCTTCTATTTCAATTCCAGTTAGATTGATTGCGACACGTTGGCCTGCAAATGCTTGATCAACGCTTTCTGAGTGAACTTGTAGACTTCTAACACGTACTTTATGGTTGGAAGGTAGGATTTCTAGTTCTTGTCCCACTTCGACATTTCCAGAATAAACTGTACCTGTGACAACAGTTCCAATTCCTTTCAAGGTAAATACTCTGTCAATCGGCATGCGAAAAAAGCCAGTATAAGTACGTTCAGGAATTAGTTGTAATTGATTTTGTATCATTTGCTTTAATTCTTCAATTCCTTCATTTGTCGTACTTGAAACACAAATGATAGGTGCATCTTTAAGGATGGTATCCTCTATAGTTTCTTTTACTTCCTCCACAACAAGTTGTAAAAATTCATCATCAATTAAATCTTTTTTAGTTAAGACGATCACTCCATGTTCAATCCCTAGTAATTCTATGATCTGCATATGTTCTTTTGTTTGCGGCATAATCCCTTCGTCTGCTGCAATAACAAGTAAGACTAAATCAATACCACCAACACCAGCAACCATATGACGAATAAATTTTTCATGACCTGGTACATCAATTAAGGAAACTTGATCACCATTTGGTAGCAGAAAGGGCGCAAAGCCTAATTCGATAGAGATATTCCTTTCTTTTTCTTCTTTTAGACGGTCTGTGTCTTTTCCCGTTAAGGCTTTGGATAATGTCGTTTTTCCATGGTCAATATGACCCGCAGTACCAACAATATAATGCTTTTGCATAGATAAGGCTCCTTTACATGCAAAATAGTGAATAGGGTATCTTACGTCATTATATCAAAAAGTGAAGCGAATAGTTCGCTTCACTTTATCACTTACCACCAAAAACGGCGTCTCCACCATGGATAAAATCCAAACCATGGATAGCCAAATCCAGGATAACCAAACCAAGGGTATCCAAAGCCAAATTGTTCTGTCATTACATCATCTTCATCTTCTGTTTCGGCACCCTCATTTGTCTCTGAATAAGGTATGGGTGTACCATACCAAGGATAGGAGCCACTACCATACCACCAAGGTTGATGTCCCCACCATGGATGGCGCCCCCAACGAGGTCTGCGTCCATACCAAGGATATTGGCCATAACTAGGATATTGCCCAAACCAAGGATAAGTAAATTGTTGATCCTCAAGCATTGTAGGTTGTGTTGGTAATGCTGGTTGTTGATAAGGTGAATATAAGGGTTCTCTTTGTTGAATTTCCATTTTTTCCATTCTATTTTGTTCCTCCTTCGAGTTATTTGCCTATTACACCATCAATGTATGGCATAACACCCAATTTGGATACAAAATTTTGAAAAAATAGGTATATACCTAGAAGGAGATACCCGATAGGGTAAGCTTGCAATTGTAAACGAAACGTGTATAATATGTTATGTAACTCTTAAGGGAGTGGCTGAGATTCTGGTGTTCTCCCCGGTCTTCAAAACCGAGTGAGGGGCGCGTGACGTCCCTGGTGGGTTCGATTCCCATCCACTCCCGCCAATACTTAAAAACTAGCAATCACAGGGATTTGTGGTTGTTTTTTAAAAAGATAAGAAAGCATAACTTTCTTCCACTTGTCATTTAAGGGTTTGTATATTCCATAAGCTGCGACCTTCAGAAGTGCCCTTCTCTCCTTAATCTTTATTTATAGAAGGGCACGGATGACGGAGCGCGATGGAATATACAAACCTTTTCTTATGGAAAGAAAGAATTGAAAATAGAACTATTGTTCGATATAATAAGATTACTTAAAATAATAGAGCAAAGGAAAATTTTTAGAAGGGGAGAAAAGATAATGGCAAAGATCAAATTTGAAATTAAAGAAACTGTGGGGGTTATTTCGGAAAGTGCAAAAGGATGGAAGAAAGAGCTAAACCTAATTAGCTGGAACGGCCGTGAACCAAAATATGACCTACGCGATTGGGATCCTAATCATGAGAAAATGGGAAAAGGAATTACACTAACAAAAGAAGAGTTAGTTCAGCTTAGAAAGATTCTAGAGAAACACTATTCAAAGAATAAATTAGAATAATTCTTGTCTAATACTAATGAAAAAAGTAAAATGAAAGATGGAAAAGGAAGGATCATTTTAAAAAATAGGGGGAGAAAGAAAATGAAACATTTTGAATATGTTGTACCATCGAATAAAGGATTTGAACAAACAATTGAAGCAATCGATGCTGAACTCAAGAAGATTGCGTTCAAAATTGTTGCTCGCATTGACATCCATAACAATATTCTAAATAAAGGATATGACTTTAAGAAAAAGGTAAGTGTTTTGGAAGTTTGCAATGCAGGAGAAGCATATGAAATTCTTAGTTTAGGAAATGAAGTTTCTATCTTCTTACCATGTAAAATTACAGTTACTGAAGAAGACGGAATCGTTAATATTAGAATGCCTAGACCTACATTCTTATTAAATCAATATGAAAAAGAAGAATGGAACAAAACTGCTGACCATGTAGAAAGCTTGATGATCAATGTAATGGATGAAGCAGCAAAATAAAATCAGAGTTAGGATAGTCGACAGCTTGAAATCAAAGAAATAGCCCATTCAAAATGAGAGGCATTTAACAACCTCTCATTTTGAATCTTATGATAGATCATTGATTTACATCAATCGTTTTTAACATTGCCCATAAACTAGGCGTAACTCCTTCCGCAGCTTCACCATTTGGGAAATTAAATTTAAATTTAAATAATGTTCCATCTATTTCAATCAGCATAATATTTTGTGTTAGTTGAGACGTAGAAGAAGTTAAGAAGAATTTAGCCGTTCTAAAGAATGGATCAAAAATCTCCTCAACATTTCTTTCATATACTTTACCGATGGTTTGTAATTCTAATGCTGCATTTTTTCTCATATCCTCTATATTTACATCATCAGGAAGCTTTTCGATACGGATGTAATAATTGCCATCATTATTCCAGAATAAAATATCTTTGCCAGGCTCTTCCCCGCTAAAAGTAAATTGAGGTTGGACATAAATAGAGTACCCTAAAGTACTTTCATTTAGATATGCTTTTCTTAATTCTTTAGTTCCTTCAACAAAGATTTCTATGTCTTTTTCCTTAGGAAGTTTTCCTTGACTTGTTTTGTTAGAATTTATTTTTTCTAATTTCGTTAGAATCAATTGTCCAACTTTATTTTTCTCATACTCAAAAGTGACTTCATCATTCTCCACTAAAGTTTCAATCACTTGTCTAACCTCATCTGTCAATTGAAGTGCCATGATCTCATTTTTAGTTCTTATTTCCACAGAATTATTGTCAATTTGTCCAGTGTAAATTCCCTGGTCTTGAAAAGTTTCTGTTTGTTGGTTTGGTTCTTCAGTACCTGTTTTTAGCTCTTCGTTAGGCGTTGTCTGCTCATTTTTTTTTGAACAAGAGACAGTAGAAAAAATGAGAGTTAGAGAGATTAGAAGGATAACCATCCAATGTAATCTTGTTTTCATGTTTTTCCTCCTTGTTTTTATCAATCTATTAATAAGACGAAAATGAGAGCAAAAAGTTACAAAAGAATTAAAAATTTTGTAGAATTTCATTAACATCATTTTCATTGAAATACGCAAAAAATAGCAAGCGAAGGCTTGCTATTTTAATGGAAGGTATCAGTAATTATTTTTAAACGTTATCTTGTTGATTATGGACTTCATCTTGGATTTCACCTCTAAATCCGTCAATTGCCTCAATTCGATCTTGGTTTTTATCTTCGATTTGTGCGATTTCTTTTTCTGACATTTCATCTTTATGAGCTTTTCTCCAGTAGTTTGTGTAACTCTATTTTTAAATATCATTTGTTTCTTAATTTTCTTCTAATAGGTGCATGAAACTTAAGTTTAAAATCTCTTTTACGTGTTCATCTTTTAATGAGTATAAAACGGTAGTTCCTTGTTTTTTGGTTGAAGTAATTCCTAAAGTTTTCATTAAGCGAAGATGATGACTTGTGTTTGCAATTGAAAGGTTTAAAAGTTGGGAAATATCATGCACACATAATTCTTCTTGTCGAAGAAGAAGAAATCCAATTTTCACTCTGTTTATATCTGAAAAAGCTTTAAACCAATTTGCAATAATTTCAGCAGAAATTTGTGAAAGCTGGTTTTGAATAACCATTTTCTCCTTTTGATCGGTTTTACTACATATATGTGGATTAGTCACAGCTTTCACCACTCTCACATAGTTCTATTGTTTCGATTTGAATAGTACTATGTTCGATTCCGAAATCCTTTTTCAGGTTATGTTTAAGCTTGAGTAATATATTTTCGAAGCTAAACTCGGTTATATTATTATTTAATACAATATGGCAGCTTAATGAAGGAAATCCTGAGGTGATAGACCATACATGTAAGTCGTGAATCGATTCGACTTCTGGTACTTCTAAAATAGTGGATCGAATTTTATCTAGCTGAATATTTGTAGGTACTCCCTCCATTAGAATATGAATAGAGGATTTTGTTACTCGCCATCCACTGACTAAAACTAAAATAGCAACGAGGATGCTTGCAATTGGGTCTGCTATCTGCCAACCAAAACCCCATAGCAACAATGCAGCAACTATAGCACCGACAGAACCCATTAAATCTCCTAATACATGAAGAAAAGCACTTCTTAGGTTTAAATTGTCTTTTTCACCCTTCATTAAAATCCATGCAGTCACTACATTGACAAGAAGACCAAGAACTGCGATCCATAACATGCCCATACTTTGTACTTTAGCTGGTTGAAAAAGGCGTTGAATACCTTCATAGAAGATATATATTGAAATCACACCAAGTGCGATCCCGTTAATTAACGCTACAATGATTTCTGCCCGTTTATAGCCATAACTGTTCATGGCATTTGTTGGTTTCTCTGAGAACCAAAAGGCCAAAAGGCTTAAAAATAATGCAACTGAATCACTCAACATATGCCCGGCATCTGAAAGAAGGGCAAGGGAGTTTGTAAGAAAACCGCCAATAATTTCAACAATCATAAATCCTGTGATGATGAAAAAGGCAATCATCAATAATTTCTTATTAGAAGTATGAGAATGCATGTGTCCATGATGGTTATGATGAACATGGTGATCATAATTATTGTGATGTTGATTTGAATGAGTCATATATCTTTCCTCCTATTCAAAAATTCATTTGAATATTATAATTTTATTCTCTTGAGGAAGAAAATGCAACAAATGATATTTATTTTAATTTTTTAAAAATTGGATAAACTACAGCAGGATTTTTTAAAACGTTGAAGAATTAAAGAATTTAATATCTTTTTAACTCATATAAATTATAAATAGAACGCTTGTATTCTTTGATGGGTGGTCGGGACAGAGTGGAATACCATGAATATTTTCAGAAAATAGCCTTAAGGTTAAATAGGAATTTTGATGTTACTAAGGATGTACAAATATTGGGACAATCTATTCAAATTTTCGCAAAATCAGAGATACATAACGAAAGCTACTTTGGTTCAAAGAACCTAAAACTTTGGCGGGCAGAGAATTTTGAATACTGTCTTATCCAGCAAGTTGATGTGATTACAGAAGATCAAATCAAACAATTTCAGCTGTTTTTAACTCAAGCGGTTGATTATTTTGTAAAGCCGCATTCTGAGCATATGTCTAGTATGATTACAGGAGTAATCGTTACTAAACATTTCCCTAAAGAATTACAAGAAATGATTAAACAGTTCAAATATCGCAAGTCTTTTAATCTTTCTTTAAAAGGATGGGCAGATGTAAGATGTTTGGCTGTTGATCTTCACTCAAACAGAGTGATAAGTAATAAAAAAGGAAAGGAGGTACAGCAATTTTATCTTCCAGTCATGGATAGGCCAAAGAAAAAGATGGCTTGGTTAATAAAAAAATAAAGGGGAGGGATTTAAAGTGAGTGCTTTAGTTTTACTTGGTATTGCAATTATTGCTTTTGTTATTGCTTATAAAGTGTATGGCGGATTTTTAGTAAAACATTTAGATTTAGATGACTCAAGGAAAACGCCAGCCCATACCATGAAAGATGGGGTTGACTATGTACCTGCCAAAGCACCTGTATTATTGGGTCATCACTTTGCTTCTATCGCAGGTGCGGCACCGATTATTGGTCCTGTAACGGCAGCAGTCTTTGGTTGGATTCCTGCATTTCTTTGGATTGTTTTGGGTTCTATTTTTATAGGTGCCGTTCATGACTTTTCTTCTATCGTTGCTTCGATTCGCCATAAAGGGAAATCGATTGGGATCATTATTGATCATACGATGGGAAAATCAGGAAAGACTTTATTTAATATATTTGCTTGGTTAACTTTAGTCTTAATAATCGCTGTTTTTGCTAACATTGTTGCAAATACTTTTGTTGCGGTACCTGAAGCTGGAACTGCTTCTATGCTATTTATTGTCATAGCGATTGTTTATGGTTTTACAGTTTATCGAAATAATTTCCCAGTGATTATTGGAACGATTGTTGGCGTGGCTTTATTACTTTTATCGATCTGGTTTGGAATAAAATTCCCCTTGGTATTATCTTTTAATCAATGGATTACCATCTTAATGATCTATGTTATTGTTGCTTCGATTGCACCTGTTTGGATTTTACTCCAACCTAGGGACTATTTAAATTCATTTTTGTTATATGGAATGATGGCAGGAGCAATTATTGGATTATTTTTTTACAATCCAACGATTCAATTAACTGGCTTTGGGGGATTTAAAACTAATTTGGGTTATATGTTCCCTGTCTTATTCGTAACCATTGCCTGTGGAGCAATTTCTGGTTTTCACTCTTTGGTCGCTTCAGGTACGACGGCAAAACAAATTGATAAAGAAACAGATGCTAGAATTATTGGTTATGGTGGAATGTTAATTGAGGGTACATTGGCAACAGTAGCTTTAATTACGGCTGCAATGTTAACAAAAGGTGATTATGCTGCAGCCATTGGTAATGGGGGCCCTGTTGCATTATTCTCAACTGGTGTTGGAAGCTTTTTAGAGAAAATAAGCATTCCCCATAGTGTAGGAACCACCTTTACCTCTCTTGTAGTTTCTGCTTTTGCATTAACCACATTGGATACAGCTACAAGACTTGGCAGATATATCTTCCAAGAGTTTTTTGAAAGGGATTCCGCCAATGGAAGTGTAGCCAAAAACTTAGGGACGAATCCTTATGTAGCCACTATCGTAACGGTAGTAGCTTCGGGACTACTTGCTTTAAGCAACTGGCAAGCGATCTGGCCAATCTTCGGTTCTGCTAATCAGCTGTTGGCAGCAGTTGCACTACTCACCGTATCTGTTTGGTTAGCCAAGATCGGTAAAAATAATAAATTTACTTTATATCCAATGATTTTTATGTTTTCTGTAACATTAACCGCCTTGGCACAATTGTCCTATAAGAATTTAACCTTAGCAGATGCAAAATTATCTAATTATGTATTAGGTGGATTTGGAGTAGCTTTGTTTATTTTGGCTATCGTTTTGATTATTTTTGCCATAAAAACATTAAAGAAAGCACATGAGGAACATAAAGAATTCAGTGTTTAGGATATATGATTTAGGAGGGACTCATGGTAAAACCAAGTGTGATCATTGTTAGGGAGCAGGACGAACTTGTTGCCGCATGTTGTGTGCCGTTTGATGGAGAGTTTCTTCAACAGATAGGTAAGATGGATCTTTATCTTAAGGAAAGAGCCGTTATACACAATACTGGAGAATTGTATCAGCAATTAAGTAAAGAATTTGGGGAAAATCTATCCTTAGATATAGTTGATCCGAGAAATAAAGGATATCTTTTTCCTCGCATCATCAAAGATGTCGTTAGATATAAACTTTCTCCCTGGCAAGCGATCAAAACAATTTTTACACTTAGGGTGCCAGCCGTGATTTTAAATGGTCAATTGCTTGCTTCCGGGAAAGGGAAGATTTCTACTGAGACATTTGAGCTGATAAAAAGATCGATAAGTGGAAAACATTTGGAGAAGAGGCATTTGTAATAATGTCTCTTTTTCGTTGTGCGCCCGGCATTTTTTTAACTATTACATGAGATTCAACAAGAAACGATAACAAAGCCATTTTCTTGTTTTCATTGTGGAATGGAAATATAATTAAATCGTTATTAAATCTCTGGGAGTTGTGCTAATGATATTAATGATTGATAATTATGATTCTTTTACCTTTAATTTAGTTCAGTACTTAAAAATGCTAGGAGAGTCGGTAGAAGTTCATCGTAATGATGCATTAACCATTGACCAAATTAGAACGATGAATCCAGAAATGATAGTGATTTCACCAGGGCCATGTACGCCAAACGAAGCAGGGATTTCTGTTTCGGTAGTGGAGCAATTATCCGATGAATTTCCTATTTTGGGAATTTGTTTAGGTCATCAAATTATTGCTCAAGCATTTGGTGCAAAGATTGTTCATGCCTTAGCCCCAGTACATGGAAAAGTTCATCCGATTACTCATGATGGTAAAGGTGTATTTAAAGGGCTCAAAAATCCTCTGAATGTCACACGGTATCACTCATTAATTGTGGATAAAAAATCACTACCTGAAGACTTCATCATTACTTCAACTACTGCTGAAGGAGAAATTATGGGTATACGACATAAATATAAGTTAATCGAAGGGATACAATTTCATCCTGAAGCCATTCTGACGGAACATGGCATAGATATACTTAGAAATTTTTTGTATCATACTAGAGAGGCGAAAAAGAATGATTATCAAACCATGTAGTATATCTATTAAAAGCTTGGATTTATTTGAAGCAATAGCTAATGAAAAATATCCTATGTTTCTTGATAGTAATCAAAATTTTGCGGAATTAGGACGTTATTCTATCATTGTGGCGAATCCTTTTGGCTATTTAAAAACGATAGGTAATCAAACTGATCTTAATCTTCCAACTGGACATGATAGAATAATAGGTAATCCTTTTAAAATATTAAAGGACTTGCTTATTAAATATAAAGTTAAAAATAATACAGAATTTCCATTTGTTGGAGGATTAGTTGGCTATCTTGCTTATGACCTTGCTCATTTTATTGAAAAGCTTCCAACGAACACACTTGATGATATTCAAATACCAGATATGTTTTTTGGACTCTATGATGGTGGAGTTATCTTTGATCATTACAATGAGAAGGTATTTATTGTTGATAGTGGTGTTAGAGAAAATGAAAATGAACGGATTTTATGGTGGGAGAGGAAAATAAAACAAACAAAAAAGTCAATGAACTTGCATCTTTATCATGAAACTCCACCTTATCCCGATAGAAACAAAGATCGTAGCGCATTTAAAGGGAACATGAGTAAACAAGAATATTTTGAAAGTATAGCAAAAATTAAAGAGTATATTAAGAATGGAGATATATATCAAGCTAACTATACACAACGCTTTTCCGCAACAATTAAAGAAACTCCTTTTAAACTCTATCTTCAACTAAGGAAAAAAAATCCTGCACCATTTGCTGCTTATCTTGATATAGGGGACAGCTATATTCTTTCGAGTTCACCTGAGAGATTTATCAAGCTAGTAGATCGTGTAATTGAAACAAGACCTATAAAAGGAACGATTTCAAGAGGATCAACACCAGCAGAAGATGCAAAAAACAAAAGTATATTAGAAAATAGTGAAAAAGATAAGGCAGAACTTTTGATGATTGTAGATTTAGAACGAAATGATCTTGGTAAAGTTGCGAAAACAGGGACAGTTGAAGTCGTAGATTTATTTAAAGTTGAAGAATATACAACCGTTTACCACTTAGTTTCAACGATCAGAGCTGTTTTAGATGATGGGTACGATGTTGTTGATCTAATTCAAGCTACCTTTCCGGGAGGATCGATTACTGGGGCACCAAAAATTCGAGCGATGGAGATTATTGATGAGTTAGAGCCTACAAAAAGAAATGTTTACACTGGATCGATTGGATATATCGATTTTAGAGGAAATACCGATCTAAATATAGCGATTCGAACCATTGTGATTAAAGATGGGACTGCACATTTTCAAGTAGGTGGTGGAATTGTGTGGGATTCTGATCCTGTAAAGGAATATGATGAGAGTCTAGCAAAGGGAAAGGCTCTCTTTGAGGTTCTTAAATCGTAGAAGATGAAAAGGGGGAGAAGGTATGATTCTATATAATGGTCAAATGATGAATAATAATTGTTCCCTTTTTTCAAGTAATGTTATTTTAGGAACAGGTATTTTTGAAACATTAACCGTTTATCATAAAAAGGCAATCGATTTAAATTCTCATATCGATCGCTTATTTTTTTCTTTAAAGTTTTTTAATCTTTATATTGAAATTTCAAAACAAGAATTAATTTCACAAGTGGAATATTTTATCAAGCATATTGATGAAAAGAAAGTTGCTTTACGTATTACTGTTATTCAATCCACTAAAAACGAACCAGCTGATATAATCATTTCTGCGAATCATTTTCCATATCAAAAAGAAGATTATGAGAGAGGTTTTAAGATTAGTCGGTCAAATGTTATAAGACATCGTTCTAACCCATTACTTTACCACAAGACAACAAATTATCTTTTGAATAAATTAGAATTGGAAAAAGCTCAACGTAAAGGTTATGATGAAGTTATTTTTCTTAACGAAATAGGGGCTATTACTGAAGGAACAAGAAGTAATCTTTTTTTAGTTTGTAATGGCAACATCTATACGCCAAAAACCTCTTGTGGTTTATTAGAAGGCGTGACACGGAATAAAATAATAAATATTGCTAAAAAACTAGGATTTAATGTAATCATTGATACGATTCCTAATCATTTTCTTGAATCATGTGATGAAGCTTTCTTAACTAGTTCATTGTTAGGGATTATGCCCATATCCCAAATTGAAAACAAAAAATTAAATAATAGTACGTATGTAATTACGCCAATATTATTGAACGAAATTAATAAAGAAATGTAAGTATTGAAGGGAAAAAATTATGAAAAGCTGAATTATACAATAGAGAGGCGAAACAGGCGCCTCTCTATTTTTTTGCAATCCATTGTATTTTTTCTACAATTAAATCAAATTCCTTTGGTTCAATGGTTCTCACATCTAAGAAAAATTGTTCATATGAGATTCTGCCAATAATGTGTGGGGATGTGATTCGTAAAGCCTCTTCGAATCTATGAACGGGAATATGCTTTGGTTTGATACTAATCAATTTGGTTGGTAGCTGAACATCAGGCATTGATCCTCCACCGATTTCAGAAAATCCATTGATGATCTTCATTTCAAATTGCTCAGCTACCACTGGTTTTAACATACTATAGAGTTTTTCACTTTTTTCTTTAATTATCTTTTCCTTCATCAGAATCATTTTTAGAGTAGGTATCTTATCTTGAGCTTCTTCAAGCAAATAGTGTCTTAAGGTTGCTTCCAAAGCAGCTAACGTCATTTTATCGACTCGAAGAGAACGGGTAAGTTGATTTTTCTTTAAACGATCAATCCACTTTTTCTTACCGACGATGATACCGGCTTGAGGGCCTCCAAGTAATTTATCGCCACTAAAAGAAACAAGATCAGCTCCTGCTTTAACAGTCTCTTGTACCGTAGGTTCATTGCCAATTCCATGTTTTTTGAAATCATAGAGAACTCCGCTACCTAAATCTTCATACACAGGGATCTGATGTTCTTTGCCAATTTCAACAAGTGTCTTCAAGCAGACTTCTTTCGTAAAACCAATAATTTTAAAGTTACTCGTATGTACTTTCATTAATAAACCGGTTTGATCGGTAATCGCTCGCTCATAGTCATACCGATGGGTTTTGTTTGTTGTTCCCACTTCCACTAGATGGGCACCACTTTGAGCCATGATTTCAGATACGCGAAAAGAACCGCCTATCTCAACAAGTTGTCCTCTGGATACAATGACTTCTTTTCCTTGTGCCATCTCTTTTAAAATTAAAATCACAGCAGAGGCATTATTGTTCACTACGAGTGCGGCCTCAGCACCTGTAAGTTGAACCAGTAAATCTTCTACATGATCGTAACGAGAACCCCGTTTTCCAGTTGATAGGGTATATTCTAAATTGGTGTAATCTGTAGCTGCTAGTTGTGCAGCAAAAATTGACTCATTGGATAATTTTGCTCGTCCTAAATTCGTATGTAAGATTACTCCTGTACCATTTACGACAGATCTTAAATGGGGAGTCGTTAACCGTTTATATTGATGTCTTATTTTTTCTAAAATAGTAGATAGCGAAAGTACAGTAGGAGTATCCGATTGTAAGATCTTTTCTCTTTCAATTTCAATCGTTTTTGAAATAATATCCGAGACCAAATTTAACGTAGAACTTTCTATCAGCTTCTTCACTTCTGGAAGTTGAAGGATTGTTGAAACGGCGGGTAATGCTCTTAAAGCTTCTTTTTGTTTTTCGGTTAACATAAAAAACGAGCTCCTTCATCATGATAATTGCTAGAATTATCTTATCATAACATACTTTTATTTTAAAACGAATCAAAGAAAACCCACGTTCAATTAGGCTTCAATGGCATCCACCATAAAATCCGCTGTCATTTTTGATTTGGTGAATTCTAGATGAAGCTGATTATTGCTTACATCTAAAATCCCAAATGGTGTAATAAATTCATTCCCAAAATCATGGTCAACTGCTTGTGTATTTGTCCTGCTTTTTCCGCCCCTAGAAAAGGGACCGATTTTCACCCTGTCATTCGTATCAACGGACAGTCGTAAAACGTTATCTTTATCACGATATTCATCATGCACCTTCTTGAGGTTTTCAAAGATGGCATCCGTTTCTTTTATTCTCTTTACCGGCTTCGTTTTCTTTACCTTTTCAAGCTTATAGCCGAGTTGGTTTGTTTTGGTATTTAAAGTTGATTGGTTGATAATTCTTCATCTGTATAGCCTTTTTTAATCAGCTGATTTCTTATTTCTTCAACAGTAAGTCTAGTAAAGAGTCAGGTTGATTTAAAATTCGGGTCTGTCTGGCTTTGGCTGTCTACGATGTCTTTGATCTCCTTTAAGAGGTTGATTAATTTTTCTTCGGCCTTTTTTCTGCCCCTTAAATGAAAGGCATCTTCAATCGGTATGCCGGTTTTCATTTCCTCATACCCTTTTCTAATCGTATCCCGGCTGACTTTAAATTCCTTGGCAACAAGTGATTGACGCCTTTGCCCACCGCTTCGGCAGTCTTGGCCAGGAATACTCGTTTTTCGGAGCCCGTTAATTTATTGGCGGCATCTTGTAACTATGTGTGAAATAATTCTCGAGGATTTTAATAGGAAATATTAGCCAAAAAAGAGAAGGCGTTCTATCATAAATGTATGCTTGCACGCTAATACATTTTAGAAAGAGGCCTTCTCATGGATAATATTATATCAAGATTATATCAGTTAATAAAGAATACAAAAAGACTCTCACTACCCTTTTGATGAGTGGATAGGAATTCGGAAATACCAGCGATATAGTCCTTTAACTGCAGATTTTTGGAAAGAAGTTCAGGTATTTACCGCCCATCAATATTCAGGCAATGGAATCCAACCAACGTCATGTATCCTACCGGATGAAAAAGCGAGGAATGCATTGGAGTTTAGAAGGTGCAGAAGCGATGATAAAAGTGAAACAAGGAATCTTAAATAAAACATTAAGAAGTACTTATCTCGCACATCAACGAAGAAGTGAAAGAAAACAACGTGACGTGAAGAAAACCGTAAGATTAGCACAAATTCTACGAGAGAGCACTCATCCATCGATTGGAGTAAAGCAAGGCTCAATCAGCCTGTATACTGCTCACTAAACGGCAATAGGAAATCTTATGAAAAGTATTCGAAATACCTGGGTTAATTAGTTAGGTTCCTTAGACCTAACTAATTAACCCAGACCACCAAGCGATAGCGTGGTAGCTATGGAAAGTGTACAATAATAGAATGCTGTAACTGCTAGTGTTAAAGGTTGATCGAGAAAAACTTGACACAAACGCAAACCTTACGTCCTTTGACAGGGAAGTTATTTTATTTAATAACTTTTCGCACTTCGACAAGCTTATCACTTCTCTCTATATATTATACAATGGTATCATATATGGAGTCGAGCTTCTTGATATTATGGTATGAATTGTTTATATGAATCAGTGTTAAATAGTATCCAGCTCTTTTTCTTTATGTTTCCTGACAGCATAGCTATTTAAAGCATACAAAGCTATCGCTATAAAATTAAGCATACCTAAATACAAAATAATATTCGCATTTCCGAATAGTTTAATCATGAATGGGGCGATTAATAAGCCGGCTATCTGAGCAACAGCGGCGATTGCCATAAAGATGGTGAATATATTTCCAAGCTTATCTTTATATATTTCCTGAAATTTTGTAACGACTAAGATTTCAAATATGCCCGAAATATACGTCATAATAAAGGTTGCGATTAATACACCGATCTCTTTAAATAAGAAAACCAATAAAAGCCAAGCGATGCCTGCAAAAGCATATGATCCTACGGTCAATTTAGAAAATTCGATTTTATCTTTAATCTTTGCTGAGCTTAAGCTTCCTAAGCTGAACCCTATTAAAAGCACTGCAAAATAAATTCCGTATAAATAAGATTTTCCGCCGTCCGCAAAATACCCTACGACTGTAATTAAGCTTATTTTAGTGTGGAATTGTAAAACCACCGCAATAATTAGAATTCCGACGACAAATTTATTACTAAAAACTTCGCTGATACCTTCTCTTATTTGGGTACGGTAATTTTTTATCGACTCTCTCAATCGAACTTGATCTGTATTCTTTCCTTTATCGTTTGAAACTTCGACTCCGGCAAAAAATAATATCGTTATGAAATATGTAATGAGATCAAATATAAAAATACTAAAATAACTTATGACCGTAACTAAGATACCGCTTATCACATCTGCTGTTCCATTGATAATATTTCGGCTTGCCGTTAATAAACTATTTGCCTTTGCCAGTTCTTTTTCTTCTACCACCTTAGGTACAATGACCTGCGTTAATATATAAGAACCGTAATTACTAAGACTGAAGATGAATTCTCCGATAACAATGAAAACAAAATTGTAATGATTGATGCCAATAAATATCACAAAAAAAACTAAACACACCGAGCACATCTGGATGATTTGAAGAAAGATGAGACTCTTTTTTGAGACCATTTTATTAAATAAAGGCCCAAGAAGAAAGCCAAGAATGATTGGAATAACTGATGTTAAGGCGCTGATAGATAATAGAAGATTATTTTTTGTTTGGGCATAGATAATGATCGGGATAGCAATCATAAACAAACTATCGCCGAAATTTGTTACACCAATCCCTAAAAGTAAATTTGTAAAAGATTTATTTTTCATTCTTCAATCCCTTTCAACCTTTCTTATTATGTCTGATAAAAATAAAATCATTTCGTTACCTATCTCTTTATAAAATTCTTTATTTACTTCAATTTGAAAAACTGATTTCAAAATATTTTCAATTGTTATTTGACTTGGATCATTTTGCTTCAAATAATTAGTTAGATTTAATTCAAATGCAGGAGCTTTATATAATAATTTTGCAAACTTAAAACCTATAAGTTTTGCATGTGGATATAAATAAATGTCGCGTTTTCCAAATAAAACATCTTTACTCAGTGTGATATTTAGTTGGCTATATTCATCATTTTTAACTACTCTTTCACCAAAAAGTTCTTTAATTAAATTATTTCGTACTTCTAATACATTCTCAATATTAATATCTTCCAATTTCAAAATTTCTTCTTCATAAAGATCTAAAGAAAAAACACCGACCATTGTACCTTGAAGATTATAAATCATCATATTCAAAAACGATTTATTTAAATTAGATTGTTCCATCAAAATAAACATAAGTTTAAATTCAGTAAGTATTGCTAATGATTCAGATACTATAGAATTTATATACTTTGCATTATTACCTCTATTTAAAAAAGAATTATAATATGCATGCCCAATTTCATGAGTTAGATCCATTATATCCTTACCACTTCCTTCGTATGTTACAATTATTTCAGATAATCCATACCTCGGGTTCCAAATACATAAAGGATTAACACGATTTTCTGTTATAGTAATCATATTGTGAGTAGTTACATAATTAATAAACCCTCTAAAATCTGAAATGAAATTAAACCTGTCAATTTCAGAAATTAGCATTAAAGCTTCATTAACATCTAAAAATTTATCTGAATAAGGTTTATATTTTTCATAATCAACTTCATTATCATCTTTATAAAGTAAATTGTTCATTTCTTGAGCTATACCAGTTAATACTATTTTAATGTCTCTTTTTTCATCCCATTCTTTGATTAATTCATCAAAATACATTTCTTTTTTCTTTTTCAAAGCGTTTATTGATAAATCAATTAATTCTGACTGATTTTCTTGATATTTTTTGATGCAATCATTATCAATATCTTTTGCTTCTAACATTTTTATGGAAAATTCATTCATGGAATACCTAGTATCCTTACAATCTATGTATTTCTCAGACAATATTTTCTCATACTCATTAAGATCTTTATCCTCTTCGTCAATTAAATCTAATTCGAATTTAGTATTTAGCCGTATAATTTCATCATATATATTAGAATCACTATTAATATAGAACTTTTTGTACAATAGAAGTGCATTAGAAAAAAGTATTTGATTATAAAAATAATTTCTTTCATCATCATTTTTTAGCATGTTCAAAGTCTTTTCAGACTCATCAAAATCAGTTTGAAGTTCTTTAATTTTAAACGAATTATCATTTTCCATTGAAGGAGTTAAATAGTTATAACTTAACTCTTTCAAATCAAAATCTAATAATGAAAATAGCTTTTGTAACCACAATCTAGAAAGTAATATTGCAGATAAATCACCAAGCAATCCTAGTCCTGAATTTTCATTAATCCATTTGTGGATATTATTTTCAGCTTCACGGTTTTCATCTAAAAAATCTTGATTCACTTCAAGAGCTCTTACCATACCAAATATATAACCTGAAATAAAAACAGGAATTTTTCTTCTGTTAAAATAATCAAAAATAGTTTGTAAAACACTCGTATCATGACTATCAAAACATATAAAAACAGCATCAATAGAATTTACATCATCAATATTATCAAACTGTTTTTCACTTTCAAAATATTCATTGTATAAATTTAATTTTATATTTTTCTTTACCTCATTAATCTTTCTTTCTATAACGTTTATTTTACTTTTACCTATATCTTCAACAGTGTAAAAATGTTGATGTATTATATTTTTCTCTTCAACAATGTCGCCTTCAATCAAATCAAATTTTACTATTCCTAATTGTAACAATACCCTTACTAAGGAGGTTCCAACAGTACCTAGACCAATAATTAAAACTCTCTTACTAGACATTTCTTGGATAATTTCATCTTTATCACTATTATTTAGAAAATTATTTAGAAAATTTGCAGTTCTCAAATTTGAAAAATCTTCTAATTTGTCATCTATATATACCAATCCGTTATCTAATAAAAATTTATTTGTCTCTTCTAATTCAAAATTATTAACATGATATTTATTTATCCAAGTCTTAACATCCTCTTCATAATATTGTTTACTAATCAACTCTAAATATTCCCACCATTTATCAAAGTCATCTACTTCAATAATCATATCCTTATTTAAGCTACCATACATATGAAAAGTAATCTCGTTATTTTTTTTATTTCCTCTAAAATTAAGATGGTTTTTTAAGCGCATTTTTTCACTCCTCTCATCATAACAAATATATTTTTGATTATTTACGTCTACTTACAGTTAGTTGAATTTGATTTCTTCCTATAAGTTAATTTGATCTCTTGATTATTTCACCCAAATCTATATTATATAAGAATCATTGCTTTAATTTATATTGTTTAGGTGATTTAGGGAGGATATATTTGGCTATATCTTCATTTCCTCCCTAAATCTTAGGAGCGTGTATTAACAAAAAGCTACGCAAATGTGATCAGACTTTGATACAACTCTTTTCAATTTCATTATAATCACCCCCTATTACATTATTGAAAGATGTTTTGTATAAAATGCTAATTCTAAATTAAATTTTAATAGATAGTATATTTACCATCAATTCGGAAACATGGTATAATATTCCTTAATTAAAATAACTTTTTTAAGTTAAGTTTCCCAACTTCAAGGGGGTGGTATTTTTGAAGACAGGTGATAAAATAAGATACCATAGAATACAGAAAGGAATTACTCAAGAACAATTAGCTGACGGAATTATTTCTAAATCTTATTTAAGCAAGATCGAAAATAACACGGCTAAACCACATCGAGATGTCGTCAATCTTCTGTTTAAAAGACTAGAGATTCCCTCATTGGAAGAAGATACACAGAGGATTAAAGAAATAAATAGAAAACTGGATGAGTGGTATGAAGTAGTAAAAAGTAGAGATAAAGATAATGCTATCAAAATGGAAAAGTCTATTAGTAATGACATAAGTAGAATTGAAGATACAACTGTATTCATCCGATTTCGATTATTTTCATTAAGACACCATCTATTATTATATAATTTCGATGAAAGCAAGAAGATCATTCAAGAATTCAAAGCATTAGAGAAACATCTTCCCGATAAACAAAAGTACTATTTCTATTACTTTTATGGACTTTATCAATATTTACATAACAATTTTTCAGAATCATTAGATTATTACTCAAAAGCAGAAAAAATCGGCTATCAAATTCATATTGATGAACCCGAATTGACTTACTTAATATCCCTCGTTCACACTAGGCTAAATCATGTTACCTTAGCCATACATTATGCAAATACTGCTTTAGATCTATCCAATCAAAATATGGATTACCTACGCAGTGTCGAAACCCAATCTATTTTAGCCATTAATTACATGCGTATTAAAGAGTATGATAAAGCAAAACATCATTTGGAAAAATCTTTAAAAATCACTGAAAAACACAATGACCCATATCTGATAAGCAATATATACCACAATCTGGGGTATATGTACTCTAAGGTAGATCAACACGATTTAGCTATTGATTATTATCACAAGAGTTTAAATCTAAAAAAAGGATGTCATGAACGGATAACCAATACAATTTATTACTTGGCTGAAAGTTATTATGCCGTCAAGAATATTGAAGATGCAACAAGATGGATTAAAAAGGGACTTAAAATTACTGAAAAATATAACATTATCACTAATCAAATAAAATTATATCTTCTACAATTAGAATATAACATTGATCAAGAGCAATCGCGTAAATATATCGAAGAAATAGCGATCCGTTACCTTCAAGAAAAACAAAATTGGAAAGAATTAAGTGAAGCTGCAGAAAAATTATCTAATTATTATGCCAATCAACAATCCTATAAAAAGAGTCAAGATTATTGCTGTTTGGCTAATGATGCCAGAAAAAATATTCAAATGTGAGGTGATAATAATGAAGAAGCTGGTATTTTCTTTAATATTCAGCATCCTAGCTATAACTTCTCTGGTACAAGTCACTATTTTTGCTGAAGAGCCCCCTAAAGCTACAAGTGTTCAAATAGACAAATAATTACATACTAGAAGGGGGTGTCGCAAAACTACCTTAGGTAGTTAGCGGCGCTCTCTTTTTATGTTGAAAATAAAAAATCAGCCCATCTTTGGAGAAACTCCCTCCGTGGCATGGCTGATTTTAGACATGGATAAATAAGCCTTCAACTCAAGGCTTTTTTCGATAATATATTATGCTATTTTTAGATCATGAAGCGACTTTCCAACACGGTCTTTCTGAATTTTTGCATGAAGTTTATTCACGTTATAACCAAAGCATAAGAGAATAAACTCATTTTTGACGCTGTTTTTGCCACGTGTTAAGAATCGATTAAAATCGTAGTCGTTTTTTAGGACGCCGAAAGCTCCTTCTACCTGAATGGAACGATTGACTCTTAACAACGTCCCTTCCTCGGATGTAATATTCTCATATAATACCTGACGTTTTTCAATAAACGTTTTAGATACTTGCATCTTTCTGTTCCCTTTTGCCTTTGTACATTTCGTTTTGAATTGGCATCCACTACAATCTTCGCATTCATAAACGGTTAATTCGGATCGGTAACCTGTTGCTGATGTTCTATGGGTGATTCCAATGGGCTTAAGCTGTTTTCTATTGTGACAGGTATATTCATCTGTCTGTTCATTGTAAAACATATTTTCTCGTTTACTAATGTTATTTTTAAAACTTTTCTTTTTCCATTGTTCATAGGTTTGAGGCTTTATTTAATAAGTCTGCTCTTTTCCTTCCAGATAAAGATAATTTTCTTCGCTTTTATATCCAGAGTCTGCAATGATGTTCTGATACCACATTTTTAGATGGGATTCCATTTCGTCTAAAAAAGGAATAAGGGTTGTGGTATCATTTCGATCTTGAAATATCCCAACTCCTGTTACATACTCACTCTCTACCCAATCTGAACGTTGTAAGCAGGTTTTAATTGAGCATTGCGCATATGGTCGTCTTTCATATGCATGAATGTCGCATCTGTATCTGTCTTGGAGTAGCTGTTTCTTCCTTCAAATAATTGGTTGTGGGTATTGTATCTCTCCTGACGTTCATAGTAAGTCTGCAATTCTTCTGTCAACTTCTGCAGTTTGGTCTTCCGTTTTCCAATTCCATGAACGAACTCGATTTGTTCTTGCTTTCGTTTTTCTTCTAAGTGGATAAGTATGACTCTTAGATCATCTAATAAGGTTTCCTTGGTTACTTTAAAGTTGGTCTCATAGGCCAGATTCATTTCCTCGATAAAGGATTGAATATTCACATACATCTTGGCTTCATTTAAATAAAGAAACCATAGAATTTCTCGCTGGCGGAGGGAATATTTTAGAGGTGTATATAGAAGGAAAATGGGAACCTTTTAACAAATTGTATCCAAAAGACGAATAGGGAAATTTCAGAAAAAAGGAGCAATCTGTAAGGCTATAGATTACTCCTTTTTTGATACTAACTACAATACAATCACCCACTACCTTTTACGTGAAGCTTTGTTACCATATGAACGTGGGTGCTTCCTGATGATGATATTTATACCACATGAATTTTTCCAGGGTGTTTATCCGTAACTTCTCCGATTATCTGTGCATCTTTCACACCAAGGCCGTGCATTTTTTGAAGCAAGTCTTCTGCAGCCTTTCCTTCTACAGCAACAAGTAATCCGCCGGAAGTAACGGCATCGGCAAGTAATAGTTGATCATATTCGTCTAAGTGATCCTCAAATATAACATGTTGGGAAACCCATTTCAGGTTATCCCTGCTACCTGCTGGAACGTGTTTATTGATTGCCAGCTCTTTGGTACCATCAAGAATTTCAACTTTTGCTGAATCGATTACAAGCCCCACGTTTGTGTTCTGTACCATTTCAAGAGAATGACCTAATAAACCAAATCCTGTCACATCTGTTACAGCAGAAATAGGATAGCCTTTCATTGCTTCAGCAGCATATTTGTTTAAAAAGGTCATCACTTCAGTCACTCGCTCGATCCGTTTTTGATCAAGGACGCCATCTTTTATTGCCTTTGTTTGGATACCAACACCAATTGGTTTGGTTAGGATTAATTGGTCCCCAGGTTTTGCTCCATGGTTTGTCCATATCTCATTTGGGTGAGCTGTACCTGTTACCGATAAACCAATGAGCGGTTCAACATTATCTGTAGAATGGCCGCCGATTAAAATAGCACCAGCTTCTTTAATCTTATCTGCACTTCCTTTAAGAATTTCTGCTAACATTTCAGGTCCTAGCTTGTGAATAGGATAACCAACAATGTTCATTACTGTCAATGGTATCCCACCCATTGCATAGACATCACTTAATGCGTTGGCAGCGGCAATTTGCCCGTACATATATGGATCATCAACAATTGGTGTGAAAAAATCCACCGTTTGGATTAAAGCTAAATCATCGGAAAGTTTGTAAACACCAGCATCATCAGGGGTTTCTAAGCCAATTAATACATTTTCATTAAATTCTTGCTTTGGTAAATAACGCAAAACTTGCGCTAGGTCCTCAGGACCAATTTTGCAACCTCATCCAGATTTATTAGTGGTTTGTGTTAAACGAATTTTTTCGTTCATATTCAGCAAATCCATTATTGAAACCCCTCCTTTTGTACAAACTATTTTATATTATAATAAATTTTTGGAAGAAAATCCTGTTTTATTTGAAAATAAGTTTTCTTTTGGAGTTTTATCTACTACTAATCTTTGGTATATTTTAATAGGCAACAACATTAGTATGGAAAAGAAGGGTGTTTTCAATGCATTATGACTATATTCTAGTTCGTTATGGAGAAATTGCTTTAAAAGGGAAGAATCGTTATCGATTTGAAGATAGATTGGTACAAAATATCCGAAATGTACTTAAAGATTTACCCCAGGCAAAAGTAACTAAAACGTTTGGTCGTATCTATGTAGAACTAAATGGTTCACCTTATGAAATCGTAATTGAACGTCTAAAAAAAGTGTTTGGACTTATTTCATTTAGCCCTGTAAAAAAAACTGGGTTGGAATTAGAACAGATTAAAACCACAGCTTTAGAAGTGATAGAACAACTAAAACCGATTCCAAAAACGTTTAAAGTGGAAACGAAAAGACCATACAAATTATTTCCACTCAATTCTCCTGAAGTTACGAATGAAGTAGGGGGACATCTCTTAAGAAATATTCAAGGATTAAAGGTGGATGTTCACCATCCTGATACAACTGTTATGGTTGAAATTAGAGAAGAAGGTGTTTTTATCTACTCAGAAGTCATTAAGGGAATTGGTGGGATGCCAGCTGGAACTAGTGGGAAAGGGATTGCTTTACTTTCAGGTGGAATCGATAGTCCTGTTTCTTCTTGGTATGCGATGAAAAGAGGATTATTGGTTGAAGGCATTCATTTTCATACATATCCTTTAACTACTGAAGAGTCGATTCAAAAGGTGATTGATTTAGCGCAAGCCCTTTCATATTTTTCAGGGCAATTTAAAGTTCATATGGTTCCTTTTTTGGAAATTCAAAAGGAAATCAAAACATATGCTCCAGAAAGTCATAATATCACCATGATGCGTAGGTTTTTCTTCCGTATAGCGGAAAGACTTGCAGAAAGAAGAGGGGCTTTATCTCTTATTACAGGTGAAAGCTTAGGACAAGTGGCAAGTCAAACATTAGAAAGTATGTATGCGATCAATCAAGTTGTACATACCCCTATTATTAGGCCGCTAATTACGATGGACAAATTGGATATTATTGAAGTTGCTCAAAAAATAGGAACATATGAAGCTTCGATACGGCCTTTTGAGGATTGTTGCTCTTTATTTGTTCCAAGAAATCCTGCTACCAAGCCATCCATAAAAATAGCAGAGAAGGCAGAAAGTTATATGGATATCGACCAACTGGTAGAGGATGCTCTTGCTAATACTCGTGTTATAACGGTCACACCCCATTCAAAGATCAAAGCAAAAGATCTTCTTTTTACGGATATTAAAGTTTTTACTAAGTAAACGAAGTGGTAATGAATAAAGTGAATCGAAGAAAGATCAAAAAAACAGTATCGATTTTGATACTGTTTTTTTGTATGGGTTATACAGAATTTGGGAACTATAAATATGCTGAAAATCTTTCTAGAAAGGGGAAAATAATGTGAATGCTGGATTATTACAAGCATGGAGAGCGTTTGATTTTATATACCAGCATATGACAAGATTAGAGTATGTGGATAAGGAAAACGGAAATATTTTCCGAGTTGTTTTTTGTAAATATCATGGCCCAGATTTAGTAACAAGGGATGGAACACATATTTCTAAAGGCGACCCTATTGTCAAATTACATATCCATAATTGGGGGTTAGCAAATCGTTTACAGGGTATCAACAATGAGGCAAGGCTTGGTTTAATCACATTTAGAATCGTAAAAGATTCTTTACCCACCCTTGCAACTTATATTGAACATCATCCAAAGGGGAATGCTGTTAAAGCAGTGATAGGCACAACTTTTTTACATCGAGGTGTAAATCGACTTGGTTTTGATGTACACCCAGTTCCAGATTTATTAAGATTCCGTATTAAAAATCAATATTTAAAATTGATTTTATTTCTAATCCACCCAAACGGGATCAAACGATTAAAAAGGAAACCAGAAGAGCTTGTACTTAAAAGGGTATACATATCCAAAAACCATTTACTTAATCAATATGGAACAGCTTCACAGCAAATGGAGGAGCTAATGTGAAAGTTTTAATTGTTACAGAAGTCATCGCTGGCAGAGGACACTATAAGGCGGCAGAGTCCATTGCTAAGTCAATAAAAGATCAATATCCAACCCATGAGGTAAAAATCGTAAATATTTTATCCATTGTAAGTAAACGCATTGAAAGAATAGTACAAGCCATCTATTTAAGCATGATTACAAAAAGGCCCCAATTATGGGGTTGGATATATAAAAAAGAAACACGTTTATCATTCCTATTCAAAGAATTACTAGCTGATCTAATAAGATGGAAATTAGAGAAGTTTATTTTAGATGAAGTCCCACAAGTGGTTATTGCAACTCATGCTAGTGGCCTTGGTGCATTATCCAAAATAAAAGAAAAGCATCATTTTCTATTAGGAGCGGTTTTTACAGATTATCATCTTAATAGCTTTTGGATTCATTCAAATATTGATTATTATTGTGTCGGTCATGAAAGTTTAAAAGAAAAACTAATCACTAACTATCAGATTGATCCGGAAAAAATATATGTTACTGGTATCCCGATAGACCCGATTTTTGCTAAATCCCAACAGCGTTTACAAGTAAATAAAATGTACAGTGAAGAAGGAGAGAATGATTACTTTCGGATACTCGTTATGGGAGGAGGATTAGGGTTTGGGGGAATAAAGGAGATTATTGGTGCACTAAACCAAATAAAAGAAATACCGATATCTGTTACAATTATTACTGGAACAAACCAGCATTTATTTGATGATATCACTAAAATGAAAAGCACCTTAAATTATCCAATCCAGTTGCTGCAATATACTGAAGAAGTTTATCTGATCATGAAGAACAACGATGTACTAATTACCAAACCTGGAGGGATGACGGTATCTGAAGCGTTAACTGTACCCATTCCTATACTCATCTATAAACCGATTCCTGGACAAGAAGAACACAACGCTAATTTCCTTGTTAAAAATCATTCAGCCATTCGAATCAACCATATTGAATATATTCCCTATTGGATTAAATACCTTTACCATCATCCCAATCTGTTAACAAAACTTAAAAATCATCAAGCTCATATTGCCAAACCATCTTCTGCTTTGTTCATCTCCTCCTTATTTTTAAAAAATGAAGTAAGTGATGAAAATATGCAAAAAATGATACAAAAATAGGCTGTTCACTTTTTTACAGTAAACAGCCTATTTCTTAAAGCTTCAAAGGAAAAACGCCACGTTTGTGGTTTTTAAGAAGATAAAGTATGAAGAGTAATTTCTGGTTTGGATCGTAAACGAATATTTATCCCTGTTTGTCCTAAACCCTCGCTAATATAGAATGCTCGTTCTTGATGAAAATGAAGTCCTTTAATTATATTTTGGCGGGCAAGTTTACCCATCTTTACTAAGTGGTAGGGTTTTGGCCAATGAATTTGGCCACCATGAAAATGTCCTGATAATAAATAATCAAAAGAGTAATCAGCCATGTGTAACACAACGTTTGGATCATGAGTTAATACTAGATTGATTCCACTTTTTATTCCGTCAAACGATCTTTTTAAATCACTTCGTTTTGTACTAAAGTCATCAATACCAATGATATTGATGGTTTGGTTGCCAATTTGGATGGTCCTATTTTTATTTCTTAAAACAACTGCTCCCGTTTTTTCAATCGCTTCTTGAAAAATATTTATTTTTTCTCGTAACAAATAATCGTGATTTCCAAAGACCATATAAATTCCGTATTTTGGTTTTAGATGATGTAATACCTTTAGATAGTCTAAAAATTTATCGATATTTTTGATTCTTTCTAGATAATCACCTGTCAGCGCAATGATATCAATTTTTTGACCCTTTAATTGCTGAGATAATTGCTCTGGTGTAATAGAGATATTCTCCATATGAAGATCGGAAAGATGCAAGATATGAAGCGGTTTTAAATCTTTATGATTTATATTTAAATGAACTTCTCTAAATTCGGGATGATAGGTATTTTTGTGTGCATGGTAATAGAGTAAAATCAAAGTTGCAATCAGAATAAACCATATCATTTTTGTCACCTTTTCTATCAATTGAGATACACTATCAATATTAAAGGCAATATGGATGAATGTATATGCTTAAATATTGGAAAACAAATGAGAAAAACAAAAAAACATGCAGCTAGAAAGCGTACATGTCATGATTTCAAATTGTAAATTTTTTAAAATTGGCTGGGCTGGCAGGATTTGAACCTACGAATGACGGAGTCAAAGTCCGTTGCCTTACCGCTTGGCTACAGCCCATCAACTTGACAATCATTATGTTTTGTAGAACGTCGAAAAAATATTCAAGATTTTAAAGATTAAACTTTTACTGTAGATAACTTGTTGTTTTTCTAATAGAATAGTCGATATCTTATTTTTTTGGATTCTGGGAAACATAGGAATATGGAGGTGCACGTTGTGGAAGATACCAGTTTTTCGTTTACTTCATTATTGATCGTAACGGTTCTTTCGTTTATTGTTCCAATCGTTATAACCAAGTTAAAAAGAATTCATATCCCTATTGTAGTAGGCGAAATTTTAGCAGGGATTTTAATTGGCAAAAGCGGTTTTAACTTAGTGGCCATGGATGATTGGTTAAATTTTATCATGTTCTTCGGCCTAGCTTATTTGATGTTTACTTCAGGGTTAGAAATAGACTTTAATATTTTATTTGATAAAACAAACCGAGAAAGTGAAAATACCAGGAAATCATGGCAGCACTATTTAAAAAATCCTGTACTATTTTCAACAATTATTTTATTCATAACGTTAATATTCGCTTATTTCGTTTCGTTCGTTATGATGAAGATTCAATTTGTAAAAGATCCTTTACTGATGTCTTTAATTATCGGGACAACCTCATTAGGTGTTGTTGTTCCTATCCTTAAGGAAAAGAAAATATCGGGAACACCATTTGGTCAATATATCATTACAAATGCCGTGATGGCTGATTTTGTAACCATGTTACTCATCTCAGTGGCCGTATCCCTTTTCAAAGGTGGATTTCGCCCAGAAATTCTTTTGGTCTTTGGATTATTATTGCTCGTTTTTGTTTTCTATTGGATTAGTAAAAAATTTGAAGGAAATAAATTGTTTGAAGACTTAGCACATGGTACTGCACAAATCGGGATACGTGGTTCCTTTGCATTGATGCTCATTTTTCTCGTACTTGCTGAATCGATCGGTGTTGAAATGATTCTAGGCGCTTTTTTAGCAGGTGTGGTCGTATCACTAATTAGTCAAAACAGAAGGGAAGAAATTTATCATAAATTAGATGCCATAGGTTTTGGTTTTCTCATTCCCATGTTTTTTATATTGGTTGGTGTAACTTTTGATCTGAATATACTCATTCATAATCCAAAAGCTCTATTATTTGTACCCATTTTATTTATTTTAACCTATCTTGTAAAAGGAACACCTGCATTGCTTTTAAGACTATTTTTTCCTTGGAAGAAAACAATTGCTGGAAGTATCCTCTTAACTACACAAATGAGTGTAACGATAGCAGCAGCCGCTATTGGGCTTCAAGTTGGGGCAATTTCTCCTGAAGTAAATGCAACAATCGTGTTGGTAGCTATTTTAACGAGCATTACCTCCCCGATCTTATTTGGTAAGCTTTTTCCACCATCTTTAGAAGAAAAAGAAGATGAGCATGTATTGATTATTGGAGCAACAAAAAATGCCATACTTCTAGCGAAAAATTTATTAAAATCAGGGATGCGAACCTTAATTATTGATTCTGATCGCAAAAAAATTGATGAAGTAACTAGAATTGGCGTTGAGGGAGTTTTTGGAGATGCGATGGATCTTTCCCTATTAGATGAATTAGAAATAGAAAAATCAAAATCAATGATTATTGCAACTGGGAATGATCAAATTAATTTTCAAATTGCCGAGAAGATGGCCAATCAATATCGACTAAACCACTTAGTTGTTTTACTCAGTGATCCAATATTGATTGATAAAGCAAAATCCAATCGTAATATTAGAATTATCAACCCTAAACTATCTACAGTAAGTCTGTTAATGAATATGATTAAACACCCTTTAGCTGCAGATATTTTAGAGGATCGAAGAGATCTACACATGGAAGAAGTGGAAATCACTAACCCTCGACTAATAGGAATTAGTTTGCGCTACCTTAAATTGGCTAGGGATGTACTGATCTCTTCTATTTATCGTAATGGAGAAACTCTTTTACCGCATGGGGATTCAGAATTTCAGTTTGGTGATATCCTCCTTGTTTTAGGAACCACAGATGCCGTTCAGGAATTTAAACGTCACGCCTCAACACTATAAGGGCTATAAATAAGCCCTTTCTTCTTTTTATTCTTTAGAGCCTCGTAAGTAATAAAAAAATTAATTTTTTTGTTGAAATAGGAGGGTTCATGTCATGATATGTAGAATAGAAAAAATATTCAAATCATTTACATATTAGAAAAGAAGGTGACGACAAATAGATATCCCACAATATATTGATCAGTTATTAGAGCATTGCCTTTTGCAAGATGCGAGTGATTTACATTTTGAACCCTTTGAGCATCATGCGGTGATTCGCTACAGGGTAGATGGTTTTCTAAAGACCTATGAAAAAATACCTATTTCACAGCATACATTGATTCTTTCGAGAATGAAAGTTTTAGCTGATTTAAAAATTGGAGAGAGGCGGTTACCTCAAGATGGGGCAATCAGTATAAATGACCGAACACCAGCAATCGATCTAAGAATTTCTACTCTTCCAACTGTTTACGGGGAAAAGATGGCCATAAGAATTTTAAAAAAAGAACCAAAATATAAAGATATTGATGAATTAGGCATGCATCCCCTAGTCAAAGTACAATTTCAAAAATCATTAAAACAAACAACAGGATTAATTTTACTTACAGGGCCAACTAGTTCTGGTAAGACAACCACATTATATACTGCACTTCAATTCCTTAACCAAACCCACCGCAACATTACTACCTTAGAAGACCCAGTTGAATACAAGATAGATGGAATTAACCAGGTTCAAGTTAATAGTCAAATTGGCTTAAATTTCGGAAAAGGTTTACGTGCAATTCTTAGACAAGATCCAAATGTAATCATGATTGGCGAAATTAGAGATCATGAAACTGCAAATATTGCGATTCAATCAGCATTAACAGGTCATTTGATTTTGTCTTCTTTACATACATACGATACGGCAAGTGCAATTACAAGGCTATTAGACATGGGAATAGAACCTTATTTAATTGCCTCATCGATTCGACTTATTCTTGCACAACGACTGGTTAGGAAAAGGTGTTCTTGCAATGGTCAAAACCCAGAATGTTTGATTTGTGGTGGCGATGGTTATCAAGGGAGGTTTGCAGTTTTTGAAATGCTTCCAATTGACGATTCGATTCATGACCTTATTTTGCAACGTGCTTCTGTACATCAAATAAGGGATAAAATGAAGGAAATGAATTTAAAAAGATTACAAGATGAAGTACTAGAGCAAGTACAACTTGGAAAAACAACAATGGAAGAATTTCATCGCGTAATGGTGACGGATTATGAATAGATGGCTTATAAAGTGGAGAGATCATGATTTTGCTGAATTTAGCCGAATGGTTAAAATTCAACTCCAAAATGGGATACCTATACTGTACGGTCTAAAGTTTATAAAAGAAACGTTACCAAAAAAATTAAGGCCAGACATAAAGCAAATCATCTACTTGATAGAACAAGGGGAATCGATTAGTAGGTCTTTGGAACAAATCAAGTTTCCAAAAAGTTATTTATCGATTATTCGTTTAGGGGAGGAACAAGGGGAATTAATAAAGGCATTTGAACAAATGGAATGGTATTATCGTCAAAAAAATCAGTTAAAACAAACGATCAAGTCGGTAATTGCATATCCACTATTTATATTAGTAATGATTCAATTGCTCTTTATATTTTTAGCAACTGTCTTAATTCCTCAATTTCTTCAGTTATACCGAATGATACAAGCAGAAATACCTTCCTCAACCAGAAAACTCATCTCTAGCTATTATTTTTTTCAAAACAATCTATGGTGGATTTTATTATTGTTTGCTGTTTTACTGGGATTGTTTTTCTATCTAAGACAAAAGAATCGATTTCGGAAGAATTTGATTTTGTTGTTATTGAAACTACCCTTTTCAAGAAGAGTTCTTTTACAAAAATATACTTATTTGTTTAGCTTTCATCTAGGAACCTTTTTAAATAGTGGTGTTTCTTTTTTAAAAGGGATTGAGCTATTGCTTGAATATGATGACCCTTTAATTAAAGAAACTAGTTTCAGAATGAAAGAGTTGATGTTACAAGGAAATTCAGTAAGTGATTCAATGAAGCAAGAGCTTATTTTTTTGCCTTCTTTTGCTGAAAATCTTAAGTTTTATGAAGAGACAGGATCTTTAGACACAGGTTTACAATATATTTCTACCCAATTACAAAATCAAATTGAACATGAACTTAACCAAAAGTTAAAATGGCTTGAACCAATTCTTCTCATGGTTTCGGGGGCGTTTGTCTTTCTAATCATTTATACCTTATTTTCACCGCTTTTTTATTTAATGGATTCTTTATAAAAATTAGAAATGGGGGGATAATGCGATGAGATTTAAAAATGAGAAAGGTTTTACTTTAATTGAGCTTTTAATATCAATCTTTATTATTGGCGTTATTTTGGCTATTTCAATGCCTAATTTAAAAGCCTCTGGGGAAAAAGCACAAGCGAAAGCATGTCAAGCTAATCAAAAATTGATCTATGTGCAAATGGAAAATTATTACTTAGAACATCATCAATATCCTAATCAAGATGGTTTCTTAAATGAATTATATAAAGAGCAATTATTAGATCAAATCCCAATCTGTTCAGCTGATGGGACATATTCCTATGAATTAGTAATTGATGCCATAAGTGGACAAGAGAGATTAAAAATCAGGTGTTCAATTCCGGAACACAATATTGGCGAGGAATAAGATGGAGAAGAAATTTATCTCTGAAAAAGGATTTGTTTATTTTGAATTATTGATGACTTTGTTTATCGTGAGTTTGCTTTTCTCACTAACGATTCCATCTTTTCAATCCTTGTCCTCTCATTTTGAAATAGAAAATTGGATTGAACAATTTACCGCGGATTACTATTGGGCTCAACAAGAAGCGGTTGATTCAGATCAATGGGTGGAAATATTATTTAAACCTGCATTTTATTCATATGAGATACGTAATGGCAATGGATCTTTAAAAAAGGTGTATTATGATTCAAGTATTAAGGTAACGGAAAATTTGTTAAACCACCGTATTATGTTTAATGGTTTTGGTCAACTCGCTCAACAAAGTGGTACGATTACTGTTAAAAACGCTAAAATAACGAAGAAGATCGTTATTCAGCTATTAACGGGGCAGATCCATGTGGAATCATAAAGGGGCTATTCTGATTGAAACGTTAGTATCCATTTTTATATTTAGTGTCATTTTAATGAGCTACATTCCCATCTATTCGCAAGTGGTTAAAGAGAAAGAACAACGGAAAATGTATGATCAAGCTATCATACTGGCTAGAAAAGAAATGGAAGAAACCCAATTAACACTAGTTTCAAGTACAAAACAAATCGACTCTTATTTGGTTGAAGTAAAAGTCAGTTCTTATTTGGAAAATATTCTAGAATTAAAGGTGACAGTGAAATGGGAAGAGTTAGGATTGGGCAAACAAAGGCAGGTAGTTTTAAGAAAACTGATTTATTCGCCTACCTAAGAAATATAAAAGGATTTACCTATCTCGAATTATTGATCTCCATTTCCTTTTTATCCTTTATGTTACTGTTTTTGGCTAGCCTTCTTTTAATGACTATAAATGAAAAGAATGAGCAACGAAATACAATGATCTTACAACATTCTTATCAAATAGGATATCAATATTTAAGATCTGAGGTCTTAAAAAGTGAAGATATCTATGGTGGAGGCTTGTTTCCTTTTTATATACAACACGGAGAAGATACTCAAGTTTTTCGGACAGCAGGGGATAAAGTAATTCGATCGATTAGAAAAGGAATTGGTCCATTTGAAGGGTCAGTTGTTGTTTTTGAATATGTTGACCAGATCCGTTTTGAAGTATTACCTAACCATAAAGGAATTCGTCTGTTTGGTCAATTAAAGGAAGGAAATAGCATCTTTTCATTTGATGAGGTTATCCTAAGAAGGGTAGGGCAGTGAAAATGGCTGTTGGAAATGAAAAAGGTTCTGTTCTTTTAGCTATTTTAGTTGCATTTACTTTATTACTATTTTCGTTATTTCCCATCATAAATAATCTGATCATATGGAAAGAGAATCTACAAAAGATGGAACAAGAAGCTAACACAGATTACTTATTAGAGTCTGGTATCGCTTTGGCACTTCATGATATACAACAAGAACCTGATTTCCTAGGAAATAGGACCTATGTTTACAATGGAAATACTTATGTTATACAATTTACCCCAGAAGTAAGCTCTGATCCATTAACAGTAAACTTGAATATTCAAATACCAGCATTAACACAAAAGGAATTAAAAGTTGATGTCAATACAGATACCTACACGATACAATATTGGGAAGAAAGTTTTTAGGATAGGGCGCAGTAGCTAATATAGGTAATTACTAATATAAATGGAAGAAGGTTCTTTTTGATGGATTTATTAAAAGAGCATCTTGTTTTGATTGGATTTATGGGGGTTGGGAAAACGACGCTCGGACAAGCCTTAGCAAACCATATGGGAATATCATATATTGATACTGATGATCTCATTGTGCAAAAAGAAAAATCGGATATACCTACCATTTTTGCAAAAAAAGGTGAGCATTACTTTAGAAAAATTGAATCCCAAGTATTCCTTAAAACCCTCGGCCAAAAACCATTTTCAGTGATCTCAACAGGTGGCGGAATAGTTTTATCAGAAAAAAACCGTTCTGCAATGAAGGAACAGATGGTGATCTGGTTACAGGCCTCTGTTGATGAAATTTATAAACGGATATCTAATAATGGAGATCGCCCTCTATTAAAAAATGGAACTGACGTAAAAAGGAATATCTTAGACATGATGAATGAAAGACATGCTTTATATGAGCAAGTGGCCAATTTCTCAATTGATACAGATCAAAAATCAATCAATCAAATGATTGAGGAAATACTGCAAATGTTAAATCTTAAATAAGTTGTAATTTGTTCCCCTTAGGATATTTTTTAAATATTTTGTTGATACTGATAATGAAAGGGGGAACAATGGATGAAATCTAATGATTTTGTGAAGTACTTAACCATTCAATTGGTTGAACGGATTGACAATCCCAAACAAAAGTCAAAAGAAACAGCAAAAAAACAAACTGAATCTTTTTCTTCTCACTGGTTTGGACTTATTCCTTTTTCCTTAAAAATGGTGATGAAAAGCTCAAAAAAGCATAAGCAGGTATAGGGAACCCCCTTCTCGCTCATATTAATTTTAGAGAGGGGGTGTACCTATGCCACGGGTTGCAATGGAACAATCGTTAAATTACTTAAAGAATTATTTAATAAGCCAAGGTGTTGAGGTTACGGATTTAAATCAGCAAACAGGGCAAGTGGATGCAGTGATTATTTCAGGTCAAGATAAAGATGTAATGGGAATGGAAGATATCACATCTAAAGTACCAGTAATCAATGCAAGGGGACTAACCCCAGAGGAAGTTTATCAAGCGATCAATCGTCAATAATCTTCAATAAAGTGATAAGAGCAATGGATCTATCCATCGCTCTTTTTTCATATTAGGAATTTATTAAGGATGTAGATAAAATGTGCCAAAGGCTTGAGCATCTTTAAATGGAACATAACGAATCAGATCAAGTGTCTCATCATAAAGTGTGATATAGTTTTGATCATCCCATGATTGATAACCAATGACTGGAAAAGCAAATTGTACTTGTCGATCATATTTTGACCCTACAAAAAGCACTTCTTGCTTTTGTTTAAGTGAAAGAATGAGTTGATTTTTTGTTATTGATAGGTTGTTTTCATTATTCAATAACCAAGTTAAGTCTTCATATGGGTTAAAAATAAGTTTATCATTAAATAAAGAATCTGTTAATTTTTCCTTTAAATCTAGTCCATTGGTTTGCCTATATTCAGGTTGGTAGGCACTTAGATCAGGGAGCCATTCTCCCGTGGAACCCTCTATATATATGTTTTCATTCTTTGTATCAAAAAACCAATAGTTTTCAAAAGGTGAATGATAGGTAAATTCTTTAGGGATCATTTCTTTTATACCTTCATCCGCGATCACTTGTTTTTGATATGGGAGTATTGAACCCAACCCATATTCAACCACCTTCATTTTGTTATCATCTTTGGTTACAACGATATAACCTTGTTGCTGCTCATCGGTAGAGAAAGTAATGATTTGAACATCTTCATTCATAGGCTTTATCACTATTTGTTTTAGATTTAGCAAATCCAACCTTTCTTGATAGGGGGAAGTCTTGGTAAGTTGCTGAAGCCATGTTTCTATTTGTTTTTCTAAATTGATTTCCTTTGTTTCAGAGTATCCAACTTGTTGTAGTAGCAGAATAAAGAAAAAGATAAGAAATAAGAAAGATAATTTCCTTTTTAAACCAATCATCCGATACATTTTATCACCTCTTCTATATGGTTCCATTTTATTCTGAATTTTTTGCGATGTCTGTTAGAATCTGTCGCTACTGATTGCGATTTTTTTAGAAAGTTTTATCGAGGGAACAAGAAAAATAGAGAAAGTTCGCATAAGGAATCTTTCTCTTTATGATTATGAAACATTTAATGAATATATTCGACATTTTCTGGTACTTGCTCACTCAAATAAAAAACCCCATAATTAATTGGCTTTACTTCAATTCTTGGTGAATACTGCCATTTTACTTCATTCAATCTTCTTTCCTTTTCGACAAGTTTTTGTGACTTTTCTTCCTGTTGTTCAGGATTAAATTCTTTTTCTGGATCTTCATGAATCAGATAATAGGATTCTATTTGTTCAATCTCTTCTTCTAATCGCTGCTGTGCAGCCTCTGCCCACTTAAAATTTTCCTTTTTGATTTCATGTAAAATCCATTCCTCTAATTGTAAGGCTGCTTCTCTAAAGGTAATGAAAGTGGGTACAGTAGAAACGTTAGCAGGTAACATGGGGCTGAGATTGATTTTTTGTAAAGTCTGAATAAAATTTTCCTTCATCTTTCCATTAGATAAATTTATCCCCACTGAAACCAATTTATCTTTTTTCTTATCGCTAATAAATTCGATTTTATAATTAACCCCAAGCCAGGGACTCAAAGTATTGAATGTTTTTATGGAATCAAGCTGTTGTTGATAGAGACGAACCATTTTTCCTCGTTTTTTTGTGGAATGAAAAATTTGTTGGAGTCGATTAGAGCCAAATCGAATCTCTTCCCCACGGATCCCTTGTGAAGAATGCTCAGGATCGAAAATAAAAGTCATCGTCATTGTTTCAGGCTCAACACCCATTCTTTCTACAAAAGTCCAATAATATGGACGGTTGGTTAGATCTTTGTCTACAGGAACAGAAAGTTTGGCTGTAGTGTGTGAAGGTTCTCTTTCAATAATATGGCATTGAAAAAGCTGCAGGTATTGCTCTACATACTCTCTAACCCATTTTTGATCCATGATCTATCCGTTCACCCCATTAACAATATGATTGCCGATCTGTGACAATTTTTCTTTAAAGTCTTCGTTATCCTTTGCACCGATCATCATTTTCATGATGTTATTTTCAAGGTCAATTAATTTTAATTTTTCTAAGATCACATCAAGTGAACCGATGACATTTTCAAACATATTAATTTTTTCATGAAGAAGATAAAGAATATGTTCTTCGATCGTTTGATTTGTAGAAAGATTATAAATATACACGTTTCTTGTTTGGCCAAGACGATGTACACGCCCAATTCTTTGTTCCACTTTCATCGGATTCCAAGGCATGTCGTAATTAATAATTTGATTACAAAATTGAAGGTTGATTCCTTCTCCTCCAGCCTCTGTTGCTACCATCACTTGAGCTTTTCGTTGAAATAGATCCATCATCCAATCTTTTTTCCCTCGATTAAACCCTCCACGGTAGGGAACAGAAGTAATTCCTTGTTCTTTAAGTTTAGTAATAAGAAATTCTTGTGTTGCTCTGTACTCTGTAAAGATAATTACTTTATCATTGATTTCTTTGATTAAAGAAATAATTTTATCTGCTTTTGATTGAGTTTCTACCTTTTTGGCGATCTGCACCAACCGCAGGATTTCATTTTTCATTTCTTCATTACCACCTGATTTTTTAAACAT
Organism: Tepidibacillus sp. HK-1; assembly: GCF_001748485.2. Classification (NCBI taxonomy): domain Bacteria; kingdom Bacillati; phylum Bacillota; class Bacilli; order Caryophanales; family Bacillaceae; genus Tepidibacillus; species Tepidibacillus sp. HK-1. The sequence goes on from NZ_BDGM02000007.1 coordinate 59,496, forward strand.
ATTAACAAGAGTAATAAAGGCTGCGTCACGACTACTACATATTTCTCTTTGTAGTGTAATTAGAGATAGCATATTCTGAATATCACCTTTTAACTGGCGGTAATATCCTCTTACAAAGCTGGAGATTTCATCATATAGTTCTCGTTCAGGTGCAGTTAGTTCAATCGGTATCGTTTTTACGATTCTTTGAGGAAATTCAATTTCTATCTTTTCATCAGAGCGTTTATTGCGAATCATTACCTTTTCAATTTCTTGTCGTAAGATCTCTTTATTTTTAGGGTTTCTTTTGTCCTTCATATGTTCTTTTTGAAAATGATAGTATCTTCCTAGCTGACCCGGTTTTAAAAGGGTGACTAGATTATATAATTCGGTCATATCATTTTGAATAGGGGTTGCTGTTAGTAATAGAATAAATTTCTTTTTAATTTTATTGATAAACTCCCAGTTCTTTGTATTTTTGTTTTTTAGTTTATGTGCTTCGTCAACTACTAACATATCATAATGTTGATTTAGAACATAGTCGACATGGGGTGGACGCTTTGCCGTATCCATGGAGGCCACAATAATATCGTACTTGTCCCACATCCATTCTTTCTTTTGTGCCACAGCTGGAATTCCTAATTTATGATTTAATTCTCTTGTCCATTGCAAAACAAGGGAAGCTGGGACCAGAATAAGAATTTTCTTTGCCAGGCCTCTGATTAAATACTCCTTCATAATTAGTCCTGCTTCTATTGTTTTTCCTAAACCTACTTCATCTGCAAGGATGGCTCTGCCATGCATTTCATTTAATACTTTTTTTGCGGTTTCAATTTGGTGGGGAAAAGGAGTTAAGTATGGAAGATGAGCCAAACATTGTAGTTCATTAAAATCTTTGATTTGCATCACTTCTTCCGCTTGATAGGCAAGTTGAAAAGCCTCCCATAGATCCCATGGTCCGTCTTGTTTAAATGATTGTTGCAGATCATAAACCCATTGTTGTTCAAAATGAATTGGAATTGTAATATTTCCTTGATCAATGGAGTATATTTTTTCTTGCATCATACTCATGGGCTAAACTCCTTTTGAAATATTCGTGTAATCCTTAGTATGAAACGAATTCTTCTCTTTTATGAAGAAAAAGTTGGATTATGAAATAAAATGCTATTCTGTAAGAGTTTTAATTGATATAATATTTCTAAGATTAAAATGAAATATGGGCGAATGAAGATAGAAGGAGAGACTACGAAATGTAGCGCCGAAGGAGCAAGCCAAAGAGGTGAATCTCTCAGGCAAAAGTACTTCTATTGGACGCATCTCTGGAGAGTGCTCTATGAGCCGCCAAAGGAGCAACTTTTTTTAGGTAACTCTCAGGCACAAAGGACAGAGTAGATTGAACTATCTATCGCTCTGTCTTTTTTTTATGGAAAGGAAAAATTTTGTTATAATCCATTTAGGAGGTGATGTTATGGTAGAGGGTTTAAAAAGAACACCGCTCTATCCACTATACGAAAAATATGGTGCTAAATTAGTTGATTTTGGAGGATGGGAACTACCTGTCCAATTTTCTAGGATTAGTGATGAACATCAGGCAGTAAGAGAAAGAGCAGGATTATTTGATGTATCCCATATGGGTGAAGTTGAAGTTAAGGGGAAAGATGCACTAAATTATATCCAAAAAATAATTACTAATGATGCGTCAAAATTAGTAGATGGTAAGGCTTTATATAGTCCGATGTGTTATCCAGATGGTGGAACGGTTGATGATCTATTAGTATACAGATATGTTGAAGATCATTATCTAATTGTTATCAATGCTGCTAACATCGAGAAAGATTTCGAATGGTTTCAATCCCATTTAGAGGGAGATGTACATATTAAAAATATTTCCGATCAAGTATCTCAATTAGCCCTTCAAGGACCATTGGCCGAGAAAGTCTTACAGAAAATGGCGGATACTGATTTATCTTCGATTGAACCTTTCTATTTCGTTCCCGAGGCTAATATTGAGGGGATAAGAGCCATGGTTTCCCGAACAGGATATACAGGTGAAGATGGTTTTGAAATCTATTTATCCAATGCAGATGCCCCCAAGTTATGGGAGAAAATATTAGAAGTTGGTAAAGATGAGGGAGTATTACCTTGTGGGTTAGGTGCTAGAGATACGCTGCGTTTTGAAGCAAAGCTACCTCTCTATGGGCAAGAACTTTCAAAAGACATATCTCCTATTGAAGCAGGGTTAGGTTTTTTTGTAAAATTGGATAAGGGTGACTTTATTGGAAAAGCTATCTTAGCAGAACAGAAAGAGCATGGGGCACAAAGAAAATTAGTCGGAATCGAAATGATCGACCGTGGAATTCCCCGTTCTCACTACTTAGTTTATGTTGGCGATGAAGTGATCGGTGAAGTCACGACCGGAACTCAATCTCCTACCTTACAAAAAAATATCGGACTTGCTTTGATTAAGAAAGAGCATGCAGATATTGGTAATGAGGTATTTGTGGAGATTAGAAACAAAAAGTTAAAGGCTAAAATTGTTAAAACTCCTTTTTATAAAAGGAGCAAGTAAAAAAATCATTTAATTGATGTGGGAGGTATTTTTGATGAGTGAATTAAAACAAAACCTTAAGTACAGCAAGGAACATGAATGGGTTGAAGTGCTAGGCGAAAACAAAGTAAGAGTGGGCATCACTGATTATGCTCAACACTCTTTAGGTGATATTGTTTTCGTTGAAGTTCCAGAAGAAGGTAGCGATGTATCAGCAAACGAAACCATGGGTTCTGTTGAATCAGTAAAAGCTGTTTCTGATGTATACACACCAGTTTCTGGTAAAGTTGTTGAAGTAAATGAGGACTTAGAAGATGCACCTGAAGTGATTAACGAAGATCCATATGGAAAAGGATGGATGGTTGTGATTGAACTTAGTAATCCATCCGAATTAGATCAATTGTTGTCTGCGGAGGAATATGAGGCCTTTATTAAAGAGGAGGAATAATTTAAATGAAATTCCGATATATCCCAAACACTGTCGAAGATCAAAGAGAGATGTTGGCAGCCATTGGGGTTGAATCGGTAGAGGATTTATTTGCCGATATCCCACAAACTGTCCGTTTTGAAGGGGAACTAAATATCCCAAAAGCTTTATCTGAACAAGATGTAACTCATTTGATGTCTAAATTAGCGCATAAAAACATTACAATGAATGATTACCCGAGTTTCTTAGGTGCGGGAGTCTATCATCATTTTATTCCAAGTGTAGTGAATCACGTTATTTCTCGTTCAGAATTTTATACAGCATATACTCCTTACCAGCCAGAAATTAGCCAAGGGGAATTACAAGGGATTTTTGAGTTTCAAACATTGATAGCGGAGTTAACAGGGATGGAAGCAGCGAACTCTTCAATGTATGACGGGGCTACATCTTTAGCAGAGGCTGCAGCAATGGCTGCAGGCTCTACCCGTCGTCAAAAAATTATTGTATCTCGCGCTGTCCATCCAGAAGCAAGAACCGTTTTAAAAACGAGTGCCAAAGGTCATAATTTAGATGTGGTCGAAGTAAACATAAAAGATGGGGTTACAGATTTAGCTGAGTTAAAGAGTAGAATCGATCATGATACTGCAGCGGTGATTGTTCAATACCCGAACTTTTTCGGCCTTATCGAGGATCTTAAAACCATTGAAAAAGTTGCTCATGAAAACCAAGCACTTTTCATTGTAAGTGCCAATCCAATGGCATTACCTATCTTAAAATCTCCAGGAGAATATAAAGCAGATGTAGTTGTTGGTGATAACCAGCCAATGGGAATTCCAGCCTCCTTTGGCGGACCGCATGTTGGATTCTTTGCAACAAATTCAAAGTTAATTCGAAAGATGCCTGGAAGAATCGTTGGCCAGACGGTTGATGATGAAGGGAATAGAGGTTTTGTTCTTACCCTGCAGGCACGTGAACAACATATTAGACGGGAAAAAGCAACCTCGAATATTTGTTCAAATCAAGCATTAATGGCACTAGCTTCTGCTGTATATATGAATACCATGGGAAAACAAGGAATTCAAGAAGTGGCAAAACAAAATCTTCAAAAAGCTCATTATGCATATAAAGTACTAACTTCTATCAATGGAGTAGAGCCTGCATTTCACCTTCCTTTCTTTAATGAATTTGCAATTAAACTACCTAAACCTGTTTCTGAAATCAATAAGGCCTTATTACAAGATCATTTCATAGGCGGTTATGATGTAAGTAAAGACTATCCCGAATTAGAAGGTATCATGCTTGTTGCTGTAACTGAGGTCAAAACAAAAGAACAAATTGATCAATTCGCAGCAAGATTGGAGGGATTATTATGAGAAAAGAAAAAGCCCTCATATTTGAATTGAGCAAACCAGGTAGAGTTGCTTATAGCTTGCCTGAATTAGATATACCAGAGATTCCAATTGATGAATTACTTCCAAAAGAAGTGATCCGTGAGAATCCACCAGAATTCCCGGAATTGTCAGAATTGGATTTAATGCGCCATTATACAGAATTATCTCAGCGAAATCATGGAGTTGATTCTGGTTTCTATCCTCTAGGGTCTTGTACGATGAAATATAATCCTAAAGTAAATGAAGATGTTGCAAGATATGCTGGATTTAGCCAGATTCATCCTTATCAAGCGGAGGAAACCGTTCAAGGTGCTTTAGAACTGATGTACAACCTACAAGAGGAACTTCAGGAAATTACAGGAATGGATAAGGTGACATTACAACCTGCAGCAGGGGCTCATGGTGAATGGACAGGACTTATGCTGATCCGTGCCTACCATGAAAACCGTGGTGATCATCAACGGAATAAAGTGATAGTTCCTGACTCTGCTCATGGAACGAATCCAGCATCTGCAACAGTAGCAGGATTTGAAATCGTTACTGTAAAATCTAATCAATTTGGTAATGTAGACGTAGAAGCTTTGAAACAAGCTGTTGGTAATGAGACTGCGGCGTTAATGCTTACAAACCCAAACACCCTTGGCTTATTTGAAAAAGATATTGTGGAAATTGCTAGAATTGTACATGAAGCAGGTGGATTGCTTTATTATGATGGAGCTAATGCGAATGCGATCTTAGGCATCACACGTCCAGGGGATATGGGATTTGATGTTGTACATTTGAATCTTCATAAAACTTTCTCAACTCCCCATGGTGGTGGTGGCCCTGGTGCTGGACCAGTAGGAGTTAAAAAGATATTAGAACCATTCTTACCAAAACCGATGGTTGCAAGGGATGGGGATCGATATTACTTAGATTATAATATTCCTCAATCTATTGGTCGCGTGAAATCATATTATGGTAATTTTGGAATTCTAGTTAGGGCGTATACCTATATCCGTACAATGGGACCAGATGGACTTAAAGCAGTAGCAGAGAACGCAGTATTAAATGCAAACTATATGCTTCGAAGATTACAGGATTATTATGATGTACCATTCTCACAACATTGTAAGCATGAGTTTGTATTGTCTGGTAAGAAGCAAAAGAAACTAGGTGTTCGTACACTAGATATTGCAAAACGATTATTAGATTTTGGTTTTCATCCACCAACCATCTATTTCCCACTTATCGTGGAAGAATGTTTAATGATTGAACCAACGGAGACCGAAAGTAAAGAGACATTAGATTCTTTTATCGACGTACTCATCCAAATCGCAAAAGAAGCAGAAGTAGACCCAGAAAAGGTATTAGAAGCACCTCATACGACGGTTGTTGGCCGTTTAGATGAAGTCACAGCTGCTAGAAACCCAATCTTAAGATATACAAAATAAAAAATAATCGAAAAAAACAAAGGGCCTTGTAAGATACAGGGTCCTTTGTTTATTTGTATGTCACTCTGTCAATTCAACTTGATTAATTTTTCAAATTCTTCTTGTAATGCTTTAGTAATAGATCCTGGAGAATTGGTGATCGTTTTATCGTTGATCTGGTTAATTGGCATGATTTCCATTGTTGTACTACTTACAAAGGCCTCATCAGCTTGGTAGACTTGTTTGAGATTAAATTCTTTTTCTACAAAGGGGATACCAATTTTATCAGCAATTTTTTCAATCACTAATCTTGTAATTCCGTTTAGAATAAAGTTATTAGCCGGATGTGTGAGGATTTTACCGTCCTTTACGATAAAGAAATTAGATGAACTTCCTTCAGTCACAATGTTATCCCTAATTTGAACTGCTTCATAGGCCTGATGATCAACGGCATATTGTTTTGCCATAATGTTACCTAATAGGTTAAGACTTTTTATATCACAACGTAGCCAACGAATGTCTTCAATTGTGACAATTTTAATCCCTTTTTGCAATTTTTCGTAAGGTCTATTCAATTCTTTTGTATATGCAGTTAGTACCGATGTCGAATCAGTAGGAAATGCATGATTTCTAGGCGCTACACCTCTAGTTGTCTGAAAATAAACAATACCGTTTTGAAGGTTGTTCATTTCAATTAATTGTGTTATCTTTAACTTAATTTCTTCTGAAGAGAGTGGTAAAGAAAGACTTAATTCTTTTGCGCTTCTTTCAAATCGAATTAAATGATCATCAAAACGAAATGGTTTGCCATCATAAACTCGAACCACTTCATAAATTCCATCCCCAAATTGATACCCACGATCCTCTATATCGATGTGAGCCTCCCCTCTTGTAATAAATTGATCATTCATAAGAATCATTGAAGTCACTCCAATTCTAAAAGTGTATTTTTCTATAACTAAGATGGAGCTTCAAGTTGTTAATACTCTTATTGTAACATGAACTCAGAAGAATGGGATTTAGTATTTATTGATTTTTTTAGATTTTTTTAATACCTAAGAATAAGGAAGCAAATTAAAATTAGGCCATGTTATTCATTTGATATTCTTACTTTTTAGGACTTTTGATTCCTAGAAATACTAGATATAGTGTTGTATAATGAAAAAACCTCATATATATTGATATTTCAGCAAAGAGATCATACATAATGAGATGTATAAGGAGAAATATTAGGAAAGATGGAGAGTGAAACAATCAATGGAAAATGATAAGAAAATACGCTTAGAAGGATTAAGCGAAAAAATCTTCCTGGATCGCTATGCATTAAAGGACGTCACTGATCAACAAGTAAATGTAGGGGATACTGTATTAGTTTTAACAAAAGATGATCCAAAGTTCCCACAAAAAGAAGTAGGTGAAGTCCTTTCGATTGATGGTTTGACGATTACGGTTGGTTTAAGAAGTGGACAAGTTATAGAAACCGAACAAAGCAAAATTACAAAACCATTGGAGTTAACACCTGAAAAAATGTGGGACCGTTTAGCAAAAGCGATTGCTTCTGTTGAAAAACCTAAAAAACAACAAGAATGGACAGAAAAGTTTCGCCATGTATTAGATGATTGGAAATTAGTTCCCGGTGGCAGGATCGCTGCAGGGGCTGGAGCGAGTGATGAATTAACTTTATTCAACTGTTATGTTATTCCTTCACCCAAGGATAGTCGTGGTGGAATTATGGAAACGCTAAGCCAGATGACAGAAATTATGTCACGAGGTGGTGGAGTTGGTATTAACCTATCTTCTTTAAGACCACGTCGAGCAGTTGTAAAAGGGGTGAATGGTTCATCCAGTGGAGCTGTTTCCTGGGGTGGATTGTTTAGCTATACTACTGGTTTAATTGAACAAGGTGGCTCGCGTCGTGGAGCTTTAATGCTCATGTTAAATGATTGGCATCCTGATCTATTAGAATTTATTACCGTAAAACAAGAAATGGATCTAATCACAAATGCTAACCTTTCTGTAGCTGTAAGTAACGATTTTATGAAGGCAGTAAAAGAAGATTTAGATTGGGAATTAGTTTTCCCTGATACAAGTGATCCTGAATATGATGAAGTTTGGGATGGTAATCTCCAAAAATGGAAAGAACTCGGTAAATCCGTGAAAGTATATAAAACATTAAAGGCTAGAGAAATCTGGCATACCATTATTGAGTCTGCTTGGCGATCGGCAGAACCTGGTATTGTTTTTATGGAGTACTATAATCAAATGTCTAATAGTTGGTATTTTAATCCAATCATTAGTACGAATCCTTGTGCGGAACAAGGTTTACCAGCTTGGGGTGTATGTAATCTATCTTCGATCAATTTAGCCAAATTTGTAAAAGATGGAGAAGTGGATTGGGATGCTCTCGGAGAAACTGTTGAAATCTCTGTCCGTTTCTTAGATAACGTAATTGATGCTACACCTTACCATTTTGAAGAAAATAAAAAAAATCAGTTAAATGAACGTCGTGTTGGATTAGGTAGTATGGGCTTAGCTGAAATGCTCATCAAATTAAAGATTCGTTATGGTAGTGAAGAATCCTTAGCATTCTTAGATAAACTATACAACTTTATTGCAAAACGAGCCTATCTAGCTTCAGCGGAAATTGCGGCGGAAAAGGGATCATTCCCAATGTTTGATAAAGAAAAATTCCTACAAAGTCTTTTTGTCCAACAATTTGATGACGAAGTTAAAGATGCGATCCTAGAAAAAGGGATGAGAAACGTTACTGTTCTTACTCAAGCACCTACAGGTAGTACAGGTACCATGGTTGGAACATCTACTGGGATTGAACCCTTCTTTGCTTTTGAATATGTTCGTCAAAGTCGATTAGGTTTGGACAAGCAATATGTACCGATTGCAAAAGAATGGTTAGACCAGCATCCTGGTGAAGATCTTCCTGACTATTTTGTAAGTGCAATGGAACTTTCTGCTGAAGACCATATCCGTGTACAAGCTGTTATTCAAAAATGGGTAGATTCTTCCATTAGTAAAACCGCAAATGCACCAGCAGATTTTACGGTGGAGGATACTAAGAAACTTTATGAATATGCCTTTGAATTAGGTTGTAAAGGAGTAACCATCTATCGTGATGGAAGCCGTGATGTGCAAGTACTTTCAACTGAGAAAAAGGAAGAAAAAGATGCAGTAAAACTAGAAGTTGAACAACAATTAGATCATAAACCTGAAAAAGAATATCGTCGTAGACCAAAAAAATTAACAGGTGCAACCTATAAAATGAATACGCCGTTAGGTAAAGCCTATATCACCATCAATGATGTGGAAGGTAAACCTTTTGAAGTGATTGTTAATGTAGGAAAAGCAGGTAGTGATGTCTTCGCCATGTCTGAAGCTTTGGGAAGAGTGTCAACACTATTTTTACGCTTCGGGGAAATTCCAGATGGTAATAAGGCACGTTTATTGATCAAACATCTAAAAGGCATTGGTGGTTCAGGGGCAGTTGGATTTGGACCAAATCGAGTTGAATCAATTGCTGATGCAGTAGCAAAAGCGTTAGAGATGCATATTGATGGAGAAGAATCCGACGATTCTATAGCTGCTTCATCAGAGCAACAAGTCTTAAATAGACATCTTGATCATGAAGGAATTGGTTCGTTTGATCATGACCATGATTTTACTGATGATGCAGTGCCTGATGGATTAGATTTATGCCCAACTTGTGGATCAGCATCTTTAGTCAACGAAGAAGGCTGTAAGCATTGTATTACTTGTGGATATACCCGTTGTTCATAATAGAACATCTTCTTTTGCAGGAGAATTCACAAAAAAAATCACAGAAAGAAACGAGCTTGTAAATAATCAAGCTCGTTTTGTACTTTAATGATACCAATTATAATATTTGAATCGAAAATTGTTGCATCATAAAGGTATTTTATGCTAAGATAAAACAAAAGTTATATCATAAAACTTAAGTTTGGTGATGTGATGATCAATCAACTAACTTCAAAGGAAAAAGAAATTATTGAAATTCTGCGTAAAAATCCCTTTATAGAGCAAGAGGAAATTGCAAATCAACTTGGACTAGCAAGATCTTCTGTTGCAGGCCATCTTGCAAGGTTGAGCAAAAAAGGAATCTTGCAAAGGGGATATATTCTTAATGAGAGAATGAATGAAATTGCTGTAATTGGTGGGGCAAATGTGGATATTAAAGGAATTGCTGATGGGTCATTCAGACAAGGAAGTAGTAATCCGGGAAAAGTCTATCGTACAGCAGGTGGTGTTGCAAGGAATGTAGCAGAGAATCTTGCAAAGCTTCAGTTGTCTACATTTCTTTTTACCGTTGTTGGACGTGATGAAGAAGGGGATTGGCTATTGGATGTAACACAAAAAGCGGGTGTCAACATTCAATATATTGAACGATTAGCTAATGAGAGAACAGGGAAATACCTATCCATTCTGGATGAAAATAGGGAACAAGTTGGTTCCATCTCGGATATGCAAATTATGGAGAGAATGGACGAACTGTTTCTACAAAACCTTTATCCAAAATTGATTACAGCAAAGATCGTATTTCTAGATACGAATCTTCCTCAGTCTACATTAGTACCTCTTATTCATTGGCTCAAAGACAAGGAAACGATGATCGTTATCGACCCAGTATCTGCTAAGAAAGCCGAAAAATTAAAAGGATATTTAGAGGACTTAGATTTAATTACTCCAAATAAGGAAGAAGCAGAAATTCTAACTGGCATTACAATAAAAAGTAAAACGGATCTTAACCGAGTAGTATACGAGTTTTTTTCTCAAGGAGTAAAGCAAGTCGTAATTACTTTAGGTGCTGAAGGGGTATTTGTGGCCACACCTGAAATTCAGGAGTTCCTTCCTAGTCCTAAGGTTGATGTGAAAGATACGACAGGAGCTGGCGATGCTTTTGTTTCCGGGATTATCTATGGTTTAGTAAATGATAAAGAGCTTATCGAGGCATGTAAATATGGCCATACTATGGCAGCAATCACTCTTAAACGGGAAGAAACCGTTGTCCATGATTTAAACATACACATTTTAGAACAGTTAAAAAAGGAGATTTTCTAGTGGAGACTAAAATTGATTTTTTAAAGAAACAAATACACATCAAAGAGGAAGTGAAGGATGCATTAGCTTCGGGAAGACCAGTTGTGGCATTAGAATCAACTATTATTACGCATGGAATGCCTTATCCAGCTAATGTAGAGACAGCCTTAGAAGTAGAACGGATAATTCGAGAGCAAGGTGTAATTCCTGCAACGATCGCAATTATCAATGGAGTGACCAAAGTTGGGTTAACGGAAAAAGAAATTAAGGATTTAGCAAAAGAAAAATATGTAGTGAAAGCGAGTAGGCGTGATTTGCCAGTCATCCTTGCTAAAAAATTATCTGGCGCGACTACAGTAGCAGGTACGATGTTGGTGGCTAGGATGGCAGGAATTAAAGTTTTTGTCACAGGAGGAATTGGCGGAGTTCATCGTGGTGCAACTGAGACGATGGATATCTCTGCAGATCTGCAAGAACTAGCCAAAACCAATGTAGCAGTTGTTTGTGCAGGGGCAAAATCGATTCTTGATATTGGCTTAACTTTAGAATATTTAGAGACCCAAGGGGTTCCTGTTTTAGGATATCAAACAAAGCAATTTCCTGCATTTTATACCCGTGATAGTGGGTTTAATGTAGATTATCAGGTAGAAAGTGCGGAGGAAATGGCAAACATCATGAACATAAAATGGAATATGGGTTTAGATGGTGGTATTGTGATCGCTAATCCCATCCCTGCCGAACATGCACTAGATGAAAACTATATTAACCAAAAAATAAGGGATGCTTTAAAGGAAAGTGTAGAAAATAAGATTATTGGTAAAGAAATTACACCATTCCTATTATCAAAATTAGAAGAAATCACAGAGGGTAAAAGCTTAACAGCTAATATTGAATTGGTAAAACATAATGCAAAAGTAGGAGCACTTATCGCTACTGAGTACGCAAAATTAAATAAAGCTTGAAATTTGACTTTTGTTTTTAGTTTGTTAAAATGTTAGTTGGATGAGAACCAAGGATTGTAGCTGTTTAGCAGTAAGACCTAAAACGATGCAAGGGGGGCAATATGGTTTCCTTTTTCGTTTTGGGTCTTTTGCACTTATTATATGGAAAAAATGGCTAGTTTGGTATATAAAATAGGATATGTTTAAAAAATAAGTAAGAAGTTTTCTTTTTATTGGTAAAGAAAGGTGCTTATTATTAATTTGGAGGGTATACCGTTGAATAACAATAATGAAAATCTGTCAAATATTTTTGTCATATTCGGTGGTACTGGGGACCTAACCTATCGGAAATTAATCCCAGCTTTATATCATTTGCAATACGGAAAGATGTTACCAGAACATTTTGCAGTCGTTACGATCGGAAGACGTGATAAAACGACCGAGGAATATAGGAACGAACTATATGAAGCAATAAAAAAATTTTCTCGTTTCCAACTAGATGAATCTGAGTGGAATACATTACGTGAACGGATTTACTATCAACAGATGGATTTTACCGATGACCAAGGATATCCCCTATTAAAAAGTTGGTTAGAAGAACTTGACCAAATACATCAAACCATGGGGAATCGGATTTATTATTTAGCTGTTGCCCCTGAATATTTTGGCCTGATTGTTGAAAAATTACATGATCATGGCATGGCTAACAATGAAGATTCATGGCAGAGAGTGATGATTGAAAAACCATTTGGAAGAGATTTGCAATCAGCAAAATATTTAAACCAAAAAATAACGTCTGTATTTAAAGAAGAACATACCTATCGGATTGATCATTATCTTGGCAAAGAAATGCTTCAAAATATCATGGTTATTCGTTTTGCTAATGCTTTATTTGAACCGATTTGGAATAATAAATACATTGACCATATCCAAATCTCTTCAAGTGAAATAGTTGGAGTGGAAAATAGAGGCGGCTATTATGAAAAAGCAGGTGCATTAAGGGATATGGTTCAAAACCATATGCTGCAGCTCCTTACATTAACAGCAATGGAACCACCCATAAGTCTTGAAACTGAAACAATCAGAGATGAGAAAGTGAAAGTTCTTCGTTCTATTCAGGAATTTACACCTGATTTGATCGCAAAGAATGTAGTTCGGGGACAATATGGTGAGGGAATTGTTCAACAAAAAAAAGTGGTTCGTTATCGCGAGGAAGAAAGAGTTTCACCAATCTCTGAAACAGAGACATTTGTTGCATTAAAAGTAAATATCAATAACTTCAGGTGGGCAGGAGTTCCGTTTTATATTAGAACAGGTAAGAGAATGCCGGTCAAGTCGACAGAAGTGGTTGTTCAATTTAAACCGTTAGACCATATTTTATATTTTAAAGAATATGGTAATCTATTGCCTAATCTATTGGTTATTCGTATTCAACCCGAAGAAGGAGTTTTTCTACAATTTAATGCAAAGCAACCGGGTACAAAGAATATGATTATCCCCGTTAAAATGGATTTTTGCCAAAATTGCCAGATTGGTAGTAACTCTCCTGAAGCATACGAAAGATTGCTCTATGATGTGATGAGGGGAGATTCAACTCTTTTTACAAGGTGGGATGAAGTAGAATATTCTTGGAAACTTGTTGATATGATTGCTGAAGCATGGACAACGCAAAAGATAGAATTACCTAATTATGAAGCAGGTAGTTGGGGTCCAAAGGAAGCAGATGAACTTTTACATAGAGACCAACGAAAATGGTGGAATATAGGAGTGTAATGTTAAATGGAGATATATGATATTTCAATGATGATTCATCAAGAGATGCCAGTATATAAAAACAAAGAAGAGAAAAGACCGGTTCTCAAAACGATGCAGGATTTTGCTACTGGTCATGTTTTTGAGTCTCGAATACAAATGGATATGCATACAGGAACTCATGTTGATGCACCTCTTCATATGATTGAAAATGGAAATACGATAGATACCCTTGATTTAAGAAAAGTTGTCACTCCTTGCAAGGTGATTGATCTGACTGCAATAAAAGAGAAGATAACAAAAGAAGATCTTCAATCAATAAATCTCCAAAAGAATGACTTTGTTTTATTCAAAACAAAAAATTCCTACGATGATCAGTTTAACCAAGAGTTTGTTTATTTGGATCGGAGTGGTGCACAGTATTTAACTACAAAAGGAATTAAAGGTGTCGGAATCGACGCACTTGGCATAGAACGAAGCCAGCCTGGCCATGAAACGCATATAAGCTTAATGGAAGCAGGTATTGTTATTCTGGAAGGACTAAGGCTTAAAGATATTGACGAAGGTGAATATTTTCTATATGCTGCTCCCCTATTTATTAAAGGAGCAGAAGCAGCCCCAACAAGAGCAATTTTAGTTAAGATGAATTATGAGAATGTAAAGGTTTAATCCCATTTAAAAAAAGGATACAATGGTATCCTTTTTTTTAATATTCATGGGTTTACTTCACTTTCATTTTCTTTTTCAAGTAAGAATCCCGCTTTTTTTAAAGCTAGGCAAACCTCATCTAGTTGTTCAATTGTGTCTGCCTCAAGGGTGTGAAGATGGGTACCTTCTGTTAAGTCTGAAAGATAGGAAGCTTTGGAGTCTTCCATTTTTTGAATGAATTGTTTTACATCTCTCCTATTTTTTATGACAAGGGAGGCAGTCATTTCTCCATATATTGGATGTTCTATGATCACATCTCTGATAAATACACCATGATCAACAATTAGATTAAGCTCTGCCTCAGTCTGAGCAGGGGTATGATTACAAGCTATGATTCTCTTAAAGGAATGAGCTGATTCCTTTTCACGCAAATATACATAACCTTGAGCAGTTGCAATAATAGGTTCATTTTTTGCTTTTAATAAGGAAATATCTTGGACAATGACTTGTCTACTAACATTTAGTTTCTCAGCTAGTATTTGCCCCGTCAATGGTTCTTCACTTTCTTTTAGCCATTGTAAAAGAATTCTTCTTCTTTCTTCACCAGAACGCTTTCTTTCATCCACCTTAATCACCTCTAGAAAAGCACTTTCACTCAACTCTATTATAACGTAAAAATAGACATTTCCCTAGCACTTTGCTTATTTTTCAATCATAGGATGTCATTGGAAAGGAAGTGATTGAAATGAATGAAATAGAAAAATTAATATTTGATATCGAACGGGTTTTTGCCAATCATCTGAATAAGTGGCTGAATACCAGTTCTATGATCTCAGGATTATTAGATGATTCACAGGTTAAAATAAGAGAGAAGGAAAATAAAATACATGTGTCTCTTGATATTCCTGGCCTAACAAAAGAGCATCAATTAGATCTAAATGTTCACAATGATCACCTTATCGTTCAAGGTACAATAGAAAAAATTAATGATGTAAGGTCAGATCATGGAAAAAGAATAAAAAATCATTATTCTGAGTATTTTTATAGAACCGTTCCATTACCTGCTAAAGTTACAACCAAAGGTGCTATTGCTAAATATGAAGATGGGGTATTAAAAGTAGAACTTAAAAAGATTGCAGAATTAGAAGATGGAAGAATCGATATTCTATTTAAATAAAAAGCATGGAGTAACTGCCACCATGCTTTTTTTGTTGAGTTTATTTAAGAAAAACTAAAAATTTGGCTGGTATGTTCTTTTTGGTTTCGGATCAAAACCCATTTATGATTTACTGTGATTTCATAATATTCATCAGATCCGAAACGATGGGCAAGGAAGAGGCCGGATGATTTGGGCTTAATCAGATAATATTGGCTTGTTTTATACAGATAAACGGTAATATTCAAATGTTCACGTGTGATTTTGGCATAGGACTGGTTCGTATAATCATAAATTTGGTCACCATAAGAATAACTAAATTGTTCACCTGTTGAACTATTTGTTAATGTCGTTATTTTTTTCCCAGTAATCTGTCTTGCAACAATATAGGATAAGAGAGGTTCAATGTTCAATTCAATCACCTCCAGAAATAAAAACCAATTATCTAAGATTATTCTATTCTATTATATGAATGGGATAGAGATGAGGTGTCTTGATTTCTAGTAGTTGACATCAAAATATGGTAAGCTTAAATTAAATAAATGAACCATTTCCTTAAGGAGGTTTTGTCATAGTGGATGGAGCTAGTATTAATATCTGGATTGCTTTTGGGGCAGGAATCTTATCCTTTTTATCACCTTGTGTTTTACCGTTGTATCCATCATATCTTTCTTATATTACAGGAATATCTGTAGACCAATTAAAAAATGATTTTAGTAAAAAAGAGATAAGAAACCGTGCGCTCATGCACACTTTATTTTTTGTTATAGGTTTTTCTATTATCTTTATTTCCTTAGGGTTTGGAGCAAGTTTTCTTGGCAATCTATTTTATGAATCTCAGGATATTGTGAGGAAATTAGGTGCTGTTCTCATTATTTTAATGGGATTATTCATTACAGGTTGGGTTAAATGGAATTGGTTAATGAAGGAGAAACGATTTGAGTTAAAAAATAAACCGACTGGTTATCTTGGCTCAACGTTAATAGGAGTCAGTTTTGCAGCAGGATGGACGCCTTGTGTCGGGCCAATTTTAGCGATGATACTTACTTTAGCTGCTTCCGATCCATCACAAGGAATCATTCTACTTATTGCTTATAGTTTTGGTTTTGCCATTCCCTTTTTTATTATGGCTTTCTTTATTAGCCAAACCAGGTGGATTCTACGTTACTCCGATAAAATCATGAAAATCGGGGGAGTGATTCTGATTTTAATTGGTCTTTTACTATTTACAGATCAATTAAGTAAGATTACTGTCTATCTTACAAAGTGGTTTGGTGTCAGCTGGTTTTAAATACAAATTTTTATTTAAAGACTGATCTTGTTTTCAGTCTTTTTTTTGTTTTCTGATCATATGTAAGTAGAAAAGGGGGGATGGAGATGTTAGCTGATGCGGTGATTGAAGGTGGAGGTATAAAAGCAATCGGACTGGTTGGTGCAATCTTTGAGGCTGAGAAAAGAGGATACCAGTGGAATCGTTTGGCTGGAACTTCGGCTGGATCAATGATTGCTGCAATGCTAGCAGCTGGTTATACGGCTTTTGAATTAAAGGATGAACTGATGAATTTAGACTATAAAAAATTTATTCAAAAAAAAGGAATCGAAATCCCCTTTCTTGGAGCAGCATTTAACCTGATATTTAAACTTGGTATTCATTCTGGTGATTATATTGAACAATGGTTAAGTGAAAAATTACGAGTAAAAGGGGTAAGAGCATTTGGTGATTTAGAGAAGACATTATATATTATCGCCTCAGATATTACGAGTGGGGAAATGTTAGTTCTCCCTCAAGACTTAACTCGTTATGGTGTAGACCCTTTAACCTTTGATATTGCAAGAGCAGTAAGGATGAGCTCAAGTTTGCCATTTTACTTTCAACCTGTAAAATTTAAAGGTTTATATAACAAAAAACTGGATCATTATATTGTTGATGGTGGACTTTTAAGCAACTTTCCAGTTTGGATTTTTGATGATGATGGATCCTCAAAGTGGCCAACTTTTGGTTTTCGACTTGTTTCAGAAAAAACAGGGCAACCCAATAAGATAAATGGACCAATATCTTTAGGATATTCACTGATTAGTACAATGGTAGAAGCTCACGACACCCGCCATATTAAAGAAAAAGATTATGTTCGATCAATCTTAGTCCCAACACTTGGGGTCAATACCACAGATTTTGATCTAAATAAAGAAAAAAGGGATGAATTATTTGAGTCAGGAGTGAAAGCTGCGAAGAACTTTTTTGACCAATGGAACTATATTAGATATACATTCCAATATCGTCAATCAAAAAAGACACCCTAATCGAAAGATTAAGATGTCAATATTTATACTTTAGTGGATTTTTATTTATCTTGATCCTTTTTTTCCTGATATTACTTTAAATGGATTCTCTTTATGCTTCCGATATTTTTTTGACTTTGGAGTTGCTTTATTGGGCCTGTATCCTTGCTTATTTAGCAGCTTTTTTGGATGTTTAAGGAAATAAAAGATTAGAACAAAAATCACAATGGGAATAAGGAACCCAATAGGATTACTAACAAAGGTTTTTGCTATTCCAATGATGAAAAGAAAAACAAAAACCCAAGTAATGGCACCTAATCGCTTCATTAAACTCCCTCTTTCTATCATTACATAACTAACATTTTTTCTTTTGTATCTAATTCTCTCATTCGATTAAAAGCAGCAATCGATACTTCAATTTGATCATCTTCTGGTTCCTTTGTAGTCAATGTTTGTAACCAAATCCCTGGAAGGCCAAACCACTTAAGAACAGGAATTTCCCTTACTGAATTCGTTAAACGTAATACTTCATAGGAAACACCAATAACAAGTGGAATTAATGCAATACGTTGTATAATTCGATCCCAAATTGAATCGTAAGGAGAAATAAATTGGTTATAGAGTGAATAGATAATGACACCGATAATGACAGACAAGATAATAAAGCTACTTCCACAACGATAGTGAAAACGAGAATACTTTTTGACGTTTTCTACTGTTAGTGGGGAACCTGCTTCAAATGCATTTATTACTTTATGTTCAGCACCATGATACTGAAATAATCGTTTAATAAATGGAGTTTGCGATATCGCAATAATATAGGCGAATAATAAGACAATCTTAATTCCACCTTCAATAAGGTTATTAAAAAATTGGTTAGGAACCAAACGGCCAAATAAGAGATCGGCAAGGAATGCAGGTAAAACAGTAAATAATAATTTGCCGAAAATCAAGGAAAGGACACCAACAATGGCTACACCAAAAATCATAGTTAATTTAGAAGTGTCTTCTGTGATTTCCTCTCCAGGATTGACATCGAATCGTTCGGTAGAAAAATTTAAATGTTTAGATCCATTTGCACTCGATTGAATCAAAGCGACAATTCCCCGAAGAAAAGGAATTTTTTTTAGTTTTTTTATAATTTGGTTTTCATGATTGTTTATTTGAAAAAAATCTATACTTTGATCTTTTCTTCGAATAGCAGTCACTGTTACATTTTTACCACCAAACATAACACCTTCAACCACTGCTTGACCACCGTACATTGGACAGGTTTTATTGGACAAAAAAATCACCTCAACTATGAACATCTACGTTTGATATTTGTACCTTTTATTTTACACGATTTATTCTTTGGTACCAAGAAGTAAAAATTTTTGTACAGTATAGATTTTTCCAATCTTCAAATAATATTTCATAGATTTACTCAAATTTTTTACTAAAAGGGAGGATCGGTATGGAACTTTTTATTAAACGTTTCATTGATTTATTGGATGAGATGATACCTGTCTCAATGGTTCATACTTTAATTGAACAACCTTTAGGAGCTGTTATCCATGATAGTTATGTAAGAATTCATGCGAGAATAGACTTAGCAGATGAGGATAGTCCATATGTTGAAATTGAATTGTATCCCTATCATCCAAATCAAATGGATTGTTTATATGCTTTTACATTTCCCCAAAAAGGGATACTAGTAAATGAAAATGATTTTGTCAATAAACTTAAAGAACAAGAGGAATTAAAAATACAAAAAGTTACTTCTATTGAGGAAAATGAAGATTACTTTTATGAAGTGTTTTATGAGGAACAGATGAAGATTCCGGAAAACAATGCAAAAAAAGATGAACTTATCGATCAGATGATTTCAAAAATAAAAGATTGGTTGTATATCAGTGGATTTCATAGTACTGAAGAGGAGTAATTTAAGTAGATGAAGAATCAAGAACAGAACCAATCAACACGAGTGAGAAAGAAAAAATTTCATATGGCCATTTCGATCGGTATATCAGCAGGCATTTTATGGGGGCTTATGTCACTAGTGATGTATTATCTACAATTCACAGATGTAGGGCCATCGATCTTCGCAAAGCCATTTTTAAATCCCGATTATGATTTGAAATGGCAAGGTCATTTTGTCGGTGTGGGTTTCTTTATTTTTTATGCGCTCATTGCTGCTTTTCTTTATGCGAAATTTTTAGCAAAATATAAAAGTCCATGGGTTGGGATTGCTTATGGCCTAGCATTATGGGCTTTTGTTTTTATAGTACTTAATCCATTACTTAATCTGACAAAACCTTTAAAAGAGTTAGGGTGGAATACCAATTCCGTTATGTTTTCCTTATTTATTTTAATTGGCCTTTTTATTGGTTACTCTTTATCTGCTGAATTTAACAATCAAGAGGAATAAAGAAATGAATAATGGAACACTCTGTTCAAATACTCATCATTTGTGATAAAATATTTTGGAAAAATGGCAAATTAAAATGGTGAGTAAAATGAAAAAAATTTTTGTAGTTAACGGACCCAATCTTAATATGTTAGGAAAAAGAGAACCAACGATCTATGGAACAGCATCATTAGAACAATTAACTCTTTTAATGGAGGAAAAGGCTCAAGAATTAGGAATGGATGTTGCCTTTTACCAGTCAAATCATGAAGGGGAAATCATTGATCAGATTCAAGGAACTTTAGGGAAATATGATGGAATGATTATTAATCCTGGAGCGTTTACCCATTATAGTTATGCAATTTCTGATGCGATATCTGCTGTACAAATTCCAACCGTTGAAGTACATATTTCTAACATCTATAGGCGTGAATCTTTTCGTCATCACTCTGTGATAGCACCTGTTTCGGTTGGACAAATCTCGGGATTAGGAATGTATGGTTATTTTGCTGCACTGCAATTTTTCGCTGACTTTTTTAAGTTCCATAAAAGTAGTGGGAATTAATCTCGAAGTTAATAGTTACTTTTGAAGCTGAATGACTGGGTGTTGCCAATTAGGGAAGGAGGGAATGGAATGGAGAAACGAATAGAAAGACTTAGAAAAACGTTTAAAGACCTTCAAATTGAAGGTATGTTAATCACAAGTGCGAGTAATAGAAAATATATCAGTGGGTTTACAGGAAGTGCTGGCTATGTTCTAATAACTCAAAAGGATGCCATTTTTATAACAGATTTCCGTTATGTAGACCAAGCCAAAAATCAAGCTGTTTCTTATGAAGTCATTCAACATCAAGGATCCATAGTTGAAACAGTAAATCAACAATTAAAACGATTAAGTATTCAAGTTTTGGGTTTTGAACAAGATTTTGTTACATATTCTCTTTATAAACAGTTTGAAGAAACATTTGTAAATATTGAACTCAAACCAATTTCACAAGTGATAGAAAAATTACGCATGATAAAAGATCCTAACGAAGTCTCTTTGATTCGTAAAGCAGCAGAGATTGCTGATCAAGCCTTTTCTTATATTCTGACAGCAATAAAGCCCGGGATGAAAGAAACTGATGTGGCTTTTCAATTAGAATGTAAGATGAGGGAATTGGGTGCAGAAGGTGCATCTTTTGATACGATTATAGCTTCAGGTTACCGCTCTGCAATGCCGCATGGGGTTGCAAGTGATAAAGTGATTCAATCTGGTGACTTGGTCACCATGGATTTCGGTGCTATCTATCAAGGATATGTATCTGACATTACAAGAACGATTATAATGGGTAAGCCAAACCAGAAGCAGAAAGAAATCTATCAGATTGTTCTTGAGGCCCAATTGAATGGTGTACAACATGTAAAGGCAGGTATGTCAGGAAAAGAAGCTGATGCACTAACAAGAGATATTATCAGTAAATTTGGATATGGAGAATATTTTGGACATAGCACAGGTCATGGAATTGGACTTGACGTACATGAGGGGCCGGGTTTATCCTTTAAAAGTGATATTATTTTGCAACCAGGAATGGTTGTTACCGTTGAACCGGGGATCTATATCACAGACTTCGGTGGTGTTCGAATAGAAGATGATGTATTGATCACGGATCATGGAAGAGAGATTATTACACAATCCACAAAAGAATTATTGATTATTGATTAGTATTCAATCATGATAGGAGGTTTTATTTTTGATTTCATCAAATGATTTTCGTACAGGTTTAACGATTGAAGTAGATGGTGGTATTTGGACAGTTATTGAATTTCAACATGTAAAACCAGGTAAAGGGGCTGCATTTGTTCGTTCAAAATTAAAAAATATTAGAACAGGTGCAGTACAAGAAAAAACTTTCCGCGCCGGTGAAAAAATTGCTCGTGCACGAATTGAAACGAAGGAAATGCAGTATTTATACAATAGCGGTGATGAGTATACCTTCATGGATACAGAGACATATGACCAAATCAACTTACCTGCATCACGTTTAGAACGTGAAATTAAGTTCCTTAAAGAAAACATGAATGTGTATATTATAAGTTATCAAGGTGAAGTAATTGGTGTTGATTTACCCAATACCGTTATCTTAGAAGTAGTTGACACAGAACCAGGAATAAAAGGTGATACCGCAACAGGTGGTTCCAAATCAGCAACTTTAGAAACTGGTTTAACGATTCAGGTTCCATTATTTATTAATGTTGGCGATAAGTTAATTATTGATACACGAAGTGAAGCATACGTTTCTAGAGCGTAAGTTAAGATAAAACAAGAAAAGTTTCTTACATCAACAAGCCCCCAATTTCAAAGGAAAAGGGGGCTTTTCAATATTCACCCTTTATATAATGATTGTAATGTCCTCGTGGGTAGCTACACAAGGGCAAATAGGATATAGATTGATTTGACTACAAAAATGAATATCCTCCCCTAAACCTAATTGAATGAGTTTTCTTGCTGTTTCTGTTGTTTTTATCGTTTCAAATAAACCATTTTCATGAAATTTATATACGGCGTACATCGCTTTAGCAAAATCATTTAATTCAAAGGTAATCGTATAATGCTTCATTAAGCGATCAATAAGAAAACCGGCAGCTAAACCGTCTTCAAGCGCAAATTCATTTCGCTCACCCACACATAGTAAGACTAAATCTTTTTTAAAATGCAAAGCTTGCTCGATACATTTATCACCATTTAAAAAACTTCCTATTAATACTTCTTCTCCTTTTAATGCTTTATTGATTGCTCGAGTGCCATTTGTCGTGGTTAAGATGATACTTTTACCATTTAATTGTTGTTTAACAAAATCTAAAGGAGAATTTCCTAAATGAAAGTTAGAAATTTTCTTGAAAAATCGATCACCAGCTAATAAATACTCTTGTTTTTGACTTTGCAAATTTTTTGCCTGACCTATTGTTTCAACGGGAACAATCATCTGAACACCATTAGCGATTGCAGTAATAATGGTGCTGGAGGTTCGAAGGGCATCGATAATGATAACTGTTTTATTGAATAATTCTTCTGTTTTTATTTCATCTACATGAGAAACCACATCAATTCGCATTTTTCTTCTCCTTCCCTAAGGATTTCAGCACAAAAACGAACTTCTTTGCTTTCCTATACCTATTCCTTATGTCACAATATATGCATAAATTCTATAGATGAGCCAATTAAATTTAGCTTTTTATAAAATAATTTGATGTTTAGTGCCATTTTGGCACTCATTTTTTTTATAAAAAATAATAGAAATAATAGGAAGAGAGCTTTTCCATATTTCAAAAAAAATCTTGGGGGGCGGAAAATGGAATTATTAAATAAGTTTGTTCTAAGTATGGCCTTATTACGTTTTATCTCGGGGAGCCTTGAAATTTTAGCAGGTTTATCGATGTTAAAGTTAAATGATTTAAATAAAGCCTTAGTAGTCAATTCACTTCTTGCATTAGTAGGACCAACTGTGCTTATTCTGACTACCTCCATTGGGTTGTTTGGAATAAGTGATAAAATCTCTTTTTCAAAATTTTTTTGGATTTTTTTCGGTATAGGATTTATTTTAATTGGTGTTAGAAAATAGAATGGGATAAATCCCCTAAAAAAGTACATACTACTGATGAAAAAAAATGAGGGGGATTTTTGATGAGTAACATTCAAGAAAGAATTGCCTATTTAGAAGGATTAGCTGAAGGATTAGAGATGTATCAAAATAAAAAAGAAGGTAAATTTTTTGAAGAAATTGTAGGTATTATGACAGAAATGAATCAAACCTTACAACATTTCATGGATCGACTAAGCGAATTAGAAGAGTATGTGGAAGCAATTGATGAAGACCTTAATGATTTAGAATGGGACTTTTATGAAGATGATGAAGACCTAGAAGACGATGAGCTCGAGGAGGGGATAGATGATGAATTATTGGTGATGGAAGACGACCAAAATGAAGGTTATTACCAAGTGGAATGTCCAACATGTCATGAAACGGTCATGATCGATCATCATTTACTTGAACATGACGAACCAACTGAGGTTGTTTGTCCGAATTGTAATGAAGTATTAATTATTGATGATGAGGATCAATATATTGGGACGAATACCACTTTATAAGTAATAATTCTTTTTATTTTACGGGACCCTTTTTAAGGGTCTCTTTTTCATTCTTTTAGCATAATTTGGTCAAGCAGGCATATGTATTAGTGAAGATTCTTAGTGGACAGGTTTAAGGGGGCAATGTGGTGAAAGAGGAGATCTTAAACGTTTTGCCAACAGAGATTCGGAAAATCATCCAGCAGATTGAGCAAAAACACAGTGAACAAATTGAAGAAATAAGAATACGGGAAAATCGTCCTCTCGAGATTGTTTACAGTGGTCATCATGCATTTCTCACTATAAAGGGAGAACTTACTTTAGATGTTAAAAAATCCTATCTACCTACAAATGAAGATACAATGAAAATGTTAAATTTAATTAGTAACCATTCGCTTTATCGTTTAGAAGAAGAATTAAAAAGAGGTTATATTACTGTCCATGGTGGACATAGAGTAGGTATATCAGGAAAAGTAATCATGGAAAAGGGAGAGGTTAAGACCATTAAAGATGTGACAAGCTTTAATATTAGAATTGCAAAGCAGAAGTTCGGAATGGCAGATCCCCTTATTCCATTTCTCATCAATTTAAGAGAAATGAAGGTGCACAATACTCTAATCATTTCACCCCCTCAATGTGGAAAAACAACGATATTAAGAGATTTGGCAAGACAATTAGGAACAGGGATTTCAAAATTTGCTTTTTTAGCTAAAAAAATAGGGATTGTGGATGAACGATCTGAAATAGCAGGAAGTGTAAGGGGAGTTCCACAAAATGATGTTGGATTAAGAACCGATGTATT
The DNA here is from genome assembly GCF_001748485.2 of Tepidibacillus sp. HK-1. Lineage (NCBI taxonomy): Bacteria > Bacillati > Bacillota > Bacilli > Caryophanales > Bacillaceae > Tepidibacillus > Tepidibacillus sp. HK-1. The sequence goes on from NZ_BDGM02000007.1 coordinate 84,399, forward strand.
AGATGCATGTCCTAAAGCTGAAGGAATGATGATGATGATTCGTTCCATGTCACCAGACATTTTGATTGTTGACGAAATAGGTCGGCAGGAGGACACATTAGCCATATTGGAAGCTAGAAATGCTGGTGTTCAAGTGATTGCAACTGCTCATGGAAGTGATATCCATGAAATCATAAAAAGGCCTTCCCTTTCTTCTCTTATCCAACAAGAGATCTTTACTAGATACGTCATATTAAGCAGGGAACGGGGAATAGGGACGATTGAAACGATTCTTAATGAACAGCTAAGGCCAATCACGGGAAAGGTGAAAAACTATGTTTAAGTTAATTGGTGCCACACTGATTATAGGTGCTTCTACTATAGCTGGATTTCAAATTGCAAGAAATTACCATGAAAGAACGAAACAACTAAGAATTCTTCAACAAGCTTTACAAATGCTTGAAACAGAGATCGTTTATGGGGCAGTACCCCTCCATTTAGCAATGGAGCATATTGGTCAGCGAATTACTAATGTTGTTAAAACATTTTTTCTTGAGATGAGTGAGAATTTAAAAATGCTGGACGGAGCTTCAACCTATGAATGTTGGCGGTTAAGTATAGAAAAACATTATCAAAAGACGGCATTAAAAACCCAGGACAAAGCAATCTTAATTCAATTTGGCCATACACTTGGCATCTCTGATCGAGAAGACCAGATGAAGCATATTCGTTTAACAATGCAAAATTTAGCTACGGAGGAACAGCTAGCAAGAGACGAACAAAAAATAAATGAAAAATTAAGCAAAAATTTAGGCGTATTATTAGGAATCTTAATCGTAATTTTGATGTATTAGAGGTGGGGAATATGACATTTGACGTAAATACTCTTTTTACAATTGCAGGAATCGGAATCGTTATCGCCATGATGCACACGATATTTAAACAAATGGGAAAAGAAGATATTGCTCACTGGATCACAGTGATTGGGTTTATCATTATCCTTTATATGGTTGCTACGTTCTTGAACGATCTTTTTCAAGAAATCAAAAGAGTTTTTTTATTTCAATAACGATACTTAGAGGGTGAAATGATGGAAATCATCCAAATTGTAGGACTGGCTTTTATAGCAACCATACTTTCCGTTTTATTAAAAGATCAAAAACCTCAATTTTCTTTTTTAATTACTGTTTTTACTGGAGTTGCTATCTTCTTATTCTTAATTGGGAAAATATCATCTGTAATCAATGTATTAGAAAGATTAGCTGTTCAAAGCAACGTCAATATAATTTACCTTGAAACCATATTAAAAATTATAGGTATTGCCTACATTGCAGAGTTTGGAGCACAAATGACAAAGGATGCGGGGCAGGGTGCAATTGCAGCGAAAATTGAATTAGCAGGGAAAATTTTGATTATGGTTATGGCAATCCCTATTATTAGTGTAATTATTGAAACGGTTATTCAATTGCTTCCCACTAAAGGATGATGAATATGAGAAGAAAACATGCTTTAATAATATTCTTAATTGCATTTATTTTTCTTGGGTTAAATCACCTTTCAGTAAAAGCAGCAATAAATCCTTCTGAAGAGATGATAAAAGAGCAACTAAAGGGAGTGGAAACCCAAAAAATAGAGCAATACTGGGATAAGCTCATGAATGAATATGGTGGTTTTTTTCCTGAAAATAAAAAGAGTTTGTTTGATATGGTTCTTCCTAGTCGTGATTTCAAATTACAGTCATTTTTTGTAGGACTTTTAAAATACTTTTTTTATGAAATTTTATACAACGCCAAACTAATTGGAACTATTATTCTTTTAACCGTATTTAGTACTGTTCTTCAACATATTCAAACCGCATTTGAAAAAAATACAGTGAGTAAAGTCGCATTTGCCATCTCTTACATGGTTCTTATCATCATTGCCATCAATAGTTTTACTGTAGCTATTAATTCAGCTAGAGATGCTATTCAAGAAATGATAAACTTTATGGTCGCCCTTATTCCTTTGGTATTAACCCTATTAGCCTCGATGGGAAATGCAATCTCTGCGGCCATGTTTCATCCGTTAATTATTTTCCTTATCAACGTGATCGGGACTGTAGTGTATAAGGTGATCTTTCCGTTAATCTTCTTTTCTGCTGTCCTATCCATTGTAAGCTCGATCTCAGATAAATTTCAGGTATCGCAATTGGCCAAGCTTCTAAGAAATATAAGTGTCGGGGCTTTGGGTGTTTTTTTAACCATCTTTTTAGGAGTGATCTCTGTTCAAGGGATGTCGGCTTCAGTGGCTGATGGAGTTACTCTTCGAACCGCTAAGTATATCACTGGAAATTTTGTACCTGTCGTTGGAAAAATGTTCTCCGATGCAGCAGATACGGTAATCGGAGCTTCATTGCTAGTTAAAAATGCAGTAGGAATGGCAGGTGTCTTAATCCTTTTATTGATTGTTATCTTTCCAGCGGTTAAAATTTTAACTTTAGCATTTATTTACAATTTGTCTGCTGCAATCATGCAGCCTTTAGGAAACAGTCCTATTATAGGAACACTTAATATGATTGGGAAAAATTTAATTTTTGTCTTCGCAGCTCTTGCCGCAATTGGTCTTATGTTTTTCCTTGCACTAACCATAATTATTACAGCTGGAAATATTTCTGTCATGATGCGATAGGATGTGAGCATATGATTGAGTGGATAAGCTCTTGGTTACAAAATATTATCTTAATCGTATTGTTAGCAACCTTTGTCGATCTTTTACTACCAAATTCCGATTTGCAAAAGTATTCTAAGATGGTTTTGGGGTTGTTGATTATGTTAACAATTCTTTCACCTTTATTAGATCTTTTCTCTAACCAATTTTCAGTCACAACGCTATTTCAACAACTGGATCAAAAGGCTTATTCAAAGGAAGATAGCGTTATTACGATGGAGGGATTTAATCAAAGCAATCAAATACCAGATACCTACCAAAAAAACTTAGTTGATAATGTAGAGAAAATTATGAAGGAGTATTTAAAAGAACAGCTAGAAAAACGTTTTAATATCACGGTCTTTGATGTCAATCTTGAAGCATCGATTGTTAATGAAGTATGGACGATCCAACAAGTTCGACTTAGCATAGTTGAAGGGCAAGGAAAAAGTGAACAAAACAACAAAAGTAATCAAAACGATGCACCCAATGAAATTGAAAATGTAAAGGCTGTATCGATTGAGATAGAACCATCTAAGAATCTTACGCAGTCTGGATTATTAGAATCTGAAAAAAGTATACATTCGATAGAAAATAAGCAAGTAAATGAGATTATAGCATTTATTCAAAAAGAATGGGGCTTACAAAAGGAACAAATTTTGATTAACTTTAATTCTGATTAGAGTGAGGGGGAAAGCAATGGACAAAGAAAAGCAGCAACATTGGTTACTGAAATGGCTTGGAGGTGAATCTGGAGAAAAAAAGCGTACGAATAAGTTGTTTGGGCTCGTCCTTTTGATCTTACTTGGCATGGCGATTATGCTTTTATCCCCAATTTTTGGGATTACTGAACAAGTGAAGCCCTATGATGCACCACCATTAACTGTACAAGAAACAGCTGGAGTGATTGATAAGACCCCATCTCCGAAAACCATGCAAGACTATGAAAAAATTTTCGAAAATCAATTAACAGATATACTTACAGATATGATTGGTGTTGAAGAGGTAACAGTTAAGGTAAATCTTGATTCAACTGAAGAGATTGTGATTGAAAAAAACAGGAATTATACAGAACAGCAAACAAAAGAAAGAGATAAACAAGGTGGAACTCGTGATATTACAGATATAAAAAAAGATGAACAAGTCGTACTTTATCAAACAGATAACCAAGAACAACCAGTCGTTCTTAAAACCCTAAAACCAAAAGTAAGGGGGGTTGTTGTCATAGCGAAGGGGGCTGAGAAAGTACAAGTTAAAGCGATGATTGCTGAAGCAGTCCAACGTCTTTTGGATGTCCCGCCATATAAAATTGCTATTCTACCGAGGAAAGGTTAGGAGGAATGAAAATGAAAATGAAAAAAACAGTTGAAAAATCTAAACAAACTGTGTGGGTATTGACAATGTTAACCGTAATGGTGGTCCTATCTGCTTACTATTTAGTGACAGATCCAATTACTCCCACACAAATGGCAACTACTAAAGAAATAACATCACCTGAGAAAACAACAATAGATGTAAATACAGAGGAGGTTAGTAAAGCTACAGATTTAACTGACGAAATCGGCTCAAATGAGAGTGATTACTTTGTTAGTTTAAAAATGGATCGTAATACGATGAGAACCAAACAATTAGATGATTATTACATGATGATGAAATCAGATTTATCTGAAGAAGCAATCGCCAATATTCAAGATAAAATCGATTACCTTCAATCGATCGAAGAGTCTGAGTTGGTATTGGAAAATCTAATCATTGCTGAAGGATATGATGATGCAGTTGTTTTAACAAAAGAAAATGGCGTTGATATCATGATACAGACCAATTCGATGAAAAAGGAAGACGCTGTAAAGATTATAAAGTTGGTTAGTGATCGACTTAATATTCCAGCAGTGAACGTTCATATTAAGCCAGTCGCATTCAATAAATAGGAATAAATAATAAAAATATTCGTAAAATTTTTAAAAATACGCCCGGTCAGCAGGAGATCGGGTTTGTTTGTATAATAATCTAATGTAGAATAAAAACAACTAGTGGCTTACCACTGGAATAAACCTATGGTATAATGTCGATTATGATTAAAGGAAACGGAGGTTAACAAAATGTTTAAAATTCATGAATTAAGAGAACTAATCAAACTGATTGATCAATCAAGTATCCAAGAATTTGAACTCGAGGTTGAAGGATCAAAATTGTCGATGAAAAAAAGAGGTGAGGAGCCGGTATTTATCACCGCACAACCACAAGTTCAGGCACCAGTTGCTCTTCAACAACCTACTCCGACACCACAAGTGGTAAAAGAAAAAGTAGAACCTGAAACGAAGGCGAATGCATCGGTAGTTGAAACTGTCCCAGCAAAAGTAGAGGATAAAAATCTTCATAAGATTAATTCGCCAATGGTGGGAACCTTTTATAAAGCACCTGCTCCAGATGCAGACCCATATGTAAAAGTTGGGGATAAAGTAAATGAAAAGACCATTGTTTGTATTGTTGAAGCAATGAAATTAATGAATGAAATTGAAGCAGAAGTAAAAGGAGAGATTGTTGAGGTTCTTGTAGAGAATGGGCAATTGGTTGAGTATGGCCAACCATTGTTTTTAGTAAAGGTTGAGTAGAGGTGGGAAGGAGATTATCATGTTTCATAAAGTATTGATCGCAAATCGTGGCGAAATTGCAGTAAGAATCATTAGAGCATGTCGTGAAATGGGTATTTTTACGGTAGCAGTTTATTCAGAAGCAGACCGTGATTCTTTACACGTAAAAATGGCCGATGAAGCCTATTGCATAGGGCCAACTGCTTCAAGGGATTCATATTTAAACTTCGCAAATATTATAAGCGTTGCTAAACTAACTGAGGCAGATGCAATCCATCCTGGGTATGGTTTTTTAGCCGAAAATGCCGATTTTGCTGAAGTATGCTCCTCTTTTCAAATTGAATTTATTGGACCAACACCTGATGCGATACAGAAGATGGGAGAAAAAGCTGTTGCAAAGGACACAATGAAAAAAGCAGGTGTACCTGTTGTACCAGGATCTGATGGTTTGATTGAGGATGTAGAAGAAGCCATTCAGTTAGCAAAGGAAATTGGTTATCCAGTGATTATTAAGGCGACAGCTGGTGGTGGTGGTAAAGGAATGAGGGTCGCCTATAATGATGAAGAGTTGCGAAAATCCATTCGTATGGCACAACAAGAAGCAAAATCAGCATTTGGTAATTCAGGGGTTTACCTTGAAAAATACTTAGAAGAACCTAGACATATAGAAATACAAATTATTGGAGACAAGTATGGAAATGTGGTACATTTAGGCGAAAGAGATTGCTCTATTCAAAGACGACACCAAAAGTTGATAGAAGAAGCACCTTCACCTGCCTTAACAAAAGAACTAAGGGAAAAAATGGGGGAAGCTGCTGTTCGTGCAGCAAAAGCAGTCAATTACCATGGAGCCGGTACCATTGAGTTTTTATTAGATAAAGACCAATTTTATTTTATGGAGATGAATACAAGAATTCAGGTTGAACATCCTGTGACTGAACTTGTTACAGGAGTGGATCTGATAAAAGAACAAATTCGTGTAGCAGCAGGGGAGCCCTTATCGTTTAATCAAGAAGATATCCAATTTAATGGATGGGCGATAGAATGCAGAATCAATGCAGAAGATCCTTTTAAAAATTTTATGCCATCGCCTGGGAAAATCAACTTTTATTTACCACCAGGAGGGCTTGGAGTCCGATTGGACAGTGCCGCTTATCCAGGTTATACAATATCTCCTTTTTACGATTCTATGATTGCAAAATTGATCGTTTGGGGAAGAGATCGTGATGAGGCGATCTCAAGAATGAAGCGTGCTTTAGATGAATTTACAGTCGAAGGGGTTAAAACGACGATTCCTTTTCACTTAAAACTCTTAAATCATGAGTTATTTATAAAGGGTGATTTTGATACCAAATTTTTAGAAAAGCACCCCATTCATAAAACATAATGTAAACTTGTCTTTTTTTACCTCCCATTGGTATAATAAACCCAAAGGACATTGGGAGGTAAAATCATGATAGAAAATGAGATCAAGGATTATGCAGTAACTGAAATCGGAACGATTCAGATCTCTCCGCAAGTTATTGAGGTCATTACCAAATTAAGTACGATTGAAGTAGAAGGTGTTGCAGGTTTAAGTGGTGGATTTACAGAAGGAATTGTAGAATTCTTGGGTCGTAATAAAAATACCACAAAAGGTATAAAAGTAGAAGTTGGGCAAAAAGAAACAGCTGTTGATGTCTCCGTGATTATAAAATACGGATATCCTATTCCTAAAGTGGCTGAGGAGATTCAGCAAAGTGTAAAAAATGCGATTGAGAGTATGACTGAATTAACCGTAGTTGAAGTGAATGTACATATTGATGCCATTCAAATTGAAGAAAAGGATGAATAATGAATGGAATAGTCCCCCTGTGCACAAACAGGGGGGTTCATAGGTTGGGAGGACGTCAAATGAAAAGTTTCGATCGTTTTTTCCTATTCCTTTACAGTATTACTTTCTTAATTGTATCGTTGGTTGCACTACTGGTAGGAGTGGGATTTCTACAATATAACTTGCTTATTGAACTTATTGAAAAGATCTATTTTGATTATTCATTTGTTTTATTAGGGATAAGCATAGTTACTTTGTTTTTTAGCATTTATTTCTTGGCTAGAAGTTTACAATCTAAAAAGGGAATCTCCACATTTCGTAAACGTTCAGAAATTGGAGAGGTTCAAATTTCAATGGAATCATTAGAAACTCTTGTAACTAGAGTTTCTTCTAAAGTCAAAGGTGTAAGAGAATTAAAAGCAAGGGTAAAACCGGAAGAAAACGGGACGATTACGATTCTAGTGAAAGTATTTGTTGATGGAGAAACGCCTATGCCTTTAATTACAGAAGAAATTCAACAACAGGTTAAAGAAAATATAGAACATATTTCTGGTATTATAGTTGGACAAGTGCATGTAATGATCTCCAATATTAGCCAAAATACTGTGAGAAAGCCTCGTGTAGAATAGGGGGGCTAATAGAATGTTCTTAAAACTTTGGGAAGACCATCCAGGTACTATAGTTGGGCTGATTAGTGGTTTATTTGTTGGATTTATCTTTTTATTCGTTGGGTTTTGGAAAACAATTATTTTTCTAGGCTTTGTTGGTATGGGGTTGTACATCGGGAAAAAAATAGATGCTAGAGAAGACTTGCATGATGTCTTAGCGGAAATCCTTCCAGAAAAATTCTTAAAATAAGATAGTCAACTAAGTAGAAACTATCATTCTTTTACACGTATTAAGCCACCTAGTATGGTGGTTTTTCTTTTTTGGTATGATAAGATAAAAGAGGAAATTTTTAAGAAGGAGAAATGACTGTGAAACGTAGTGTCTTAAGAGAAAAAGTATTACAAATTTTATTTCAAATGGATCTAGCTGATATTGAAATAGAGAATGCCATAGATTCAGTAACAGAAGACGAAAATTTTAGCGAGGAAGATCTCTCATTTATCAAAAATCGAGTAAATGGATCGTATCATCATCTTAAGGAAATTGATGAGGAAATTAGTCAATTTTTAAAAGGATGGCAACTAGATCGACTTGCAAAGGTTGACAGAGCGATTTTAAGGATGTCAACATTTGAACTGATGAATATTGAAGATGTACCTGTTAAGGTAACCCTTAATGAAGCAGTAGAATTAGCGAAAAGATTTGGTTCAGATCAATCTCCAAAATTTATAAATGGTGTATTAGGTTCAATGGTTAAAGCTAACCCACAGTGGGATTCAAAGGGACAGACGGTTACAGAATAGGAGTTAAAATGAGGAAAAAAAGTTTTTTGGGAATAGATACCAGCAATTATATGACATCAATCTGTTTTATTGATAAAAATAGGGAAGTACTCTATGAAGCAAAAAAGCTCCTTCAGGTTGGACATGGGAAAAGAGGACTTCAACAGTCGGAAGCCTTATTTCAACATGTCAGGAATTTACCTGAACTATTTAAAAATTGGCATGGCACAGAGGAGTTTGAACTAAGTGGAATTGCAGTTAGTCGTGCACCTAGGCCTGATAAAGATTCTTATATGCCCGTATTTTTAGCAGGGTTAAGTGTTGCTGAAAGTATGTCAGCAACGTTTCATGTTCCAATCTATTTTACAACGCATCAAGAAGGCCATATCGCTGCAGGGTTATATAGTGCAGAAAAACGACCAAAAAATAAGCATTTTCTTACAGTTCATTTATCTGGTGGAACAAGCGAGATTTTATTTGTAGATCAGATGGATTCAGGTTTTCAAATCATAAAGCTTGGGGGAACCCTTGATCTTCATGCTGGTCAACTCATTGATCGTATTGGTGTGCTACTCGGATTTTCATTTCCAGCTGGACGTTTTGTCGAGGAACTCGCCTTGTCAAGTCACACTGAGTTCAAAAGAATTCCTTCTTCAATCAAAGAGCTTTCTTTTCATTTTTCAGGTGCAGAGAATGAAGCAATGAAAAGAATTAAGAATGGTGAGCCTAAAGAAGAAGTAGCTAGGGCAATAGAGCACAATATTGCAACAACGATAAGTAAGGTATTAAGAAAAGCTATTGAACAAGGCTATCCAAAAGAAATTTTAATTGTTGGTGGGGTTGCTCAAAACCAATATATTCGAGAATATTTAATCAAACGTTTAGAACATAGAAGTGTTGGAGCAGCTCTGTTTTTTGCAAAAAAGGAATACTCTGGGGACAATGCTTTTGGAGTAGCAAACATCGGACTTAATCAATGGAATGTTTAGAATATTATTATGTTTTCCCTTTACAAAATCTTTCCTATCCATTTACACTAGATGATAATGATGAAATAATTTTTAGGAGGTCTATTTATGTCCGCGCAAATCATTAGTGGTAAAGAGGTAGCAAAAAGTATAAGAGAAGAATTAAAATTAGAAGTTGAAACGTTAAAAGAGCAAGGAATTACTCCTGGATTATCGGTTATTTTAGTAGGAAATGATCCTGCTTCCCACTCCTATGTCAAGGGGAAGGCAAAGGGGTGTGAAGAAGTTGGAATTAAATCTGAAGTGATTTACATGGAAGAAACAATTTCTCAAGAGACCCTTTTGGCAGAAATAGAAAGATTAAATCTAGATTCAAATGTTCATGGTATATTAGTTCAGTTACCTCTACCGAAACATATTGAAGAAGACGCGATCATTAATGCGATTGACCCTAAAAAGGATGTAGATGGTTTTCATCCAATCAATGTTGGGAAAATGATGATTGGTGAAGATGCTTATCTACCTTGTACACCACATGGGATCATTGAGTTAATTAAACGTACGGGCACTGAAATCAAAGGAAAGCATGCAGTTGTGATTGGCAGAAGTAATATTGTAGGTAAACCCGTTTCAATTCTTTTATTAAAAGAACATGCCACTGTCACCATTGCCCATTCTAGAACACAAAATCTTAAGGAAATTACGAGACAAGCAGATATTCTGGTGGTAGCAATCGGAAAGCCTCAAATTATCACAAAAGATTTTGTATCACCAGGAACACTCGTGATTGATGTTGGGGTTAATCGTTTAGAAACTGGGAAATTGGTTGGAGATGTTGATTTTGAAGGAGTCTCTAACGTCGCTAGTTATATCACGCCAGTACCAGGTGGAGTAGGGCCAATGACCATCACCATGTTATTAAAAAATACGATTGAAGCTGCAAAAAAAATAAACAAACTGAAGTAGGAGGATTTTTTTGATAATTGATCAAAATAAAGTATATAGTATTAAAGAATTAACCTTATATCTTAAGACTTTATTGGATCATGACCCAATCCTTTCAAAAGTATGGTTGCAAGGAGAAATCTCTAACTATACCCACCATTCTAGCGGGCATATGTATTTTACGTTAAAGGATGAAGAAAGCCGATTGCGTTGTATTATGTTTGCTGGAAATAACCGTTTTCTTAAATTTATTCCGAAAAACGGAATGAAAGTGATGGCAAGAGGGTATATCTCTATTTTTGAACGAGATGGTCAATATCAATTCTATATTCAGGAAATGCAACCAGATGGGATTGGTAAACTTTATTTGGCTTATGAACAATTAAAAGAAAAATTAGAAAAAGAAGGATTATTTGATCCGCTAAATAAAAAATTATTACCCCCCTACCCACAAACAATCGGGATTATTACATCTCCGACTGGCGCAGCAATTCGGGATATGATTATAACCATGAAGAGGAGATATCCTCTGGTAAACATCTTGCTTTTTCCTGTCTTGGTACAAGGACAAGGAGCTGCTGAATCAATCGCAGAGGCCATACAGAAGTTGAATCAATACGCTGGGATCGATATCCTAATTGTAGGGCGTGGTGGGGGATCGATAGAAGAATTGTGGGCTTTTAATGAAGAGATTGTTGCTAGGAGTATTTATCAATCAAAGATACCGGTGATTAGTGCAGTAGGGCATGAAACAGATTTCACCATTGCTGACTTTGTCGCAGATATCAGAGCAGCAACACCAACTGCAGCAGCTGAAATTGCTGTACCTCATATTGACGAATTAAAGGTAAGCTTAGCTTATTTAGTAAAGAGATTAGAAAAACGATTATTACAAAATGTAGAACATTCAAAAAACTTGTTATCCAATGTTCTACGCTCTATTATTTTTCGGCGCCCTGAACAACTGTGGTCTAACCAGATACAACAATTGGATCGATTGGAAGAAAGGTTAAACCACTCCCTACAACGTTATGTGTCGATTCACAAGGAAAAGGTTCAAAATGTTTATCAGCAGTTATTATTAGAAAAACCTGATCAAAAACTGAAAAGGGAAAGAGAAAAACTAAACTTTTTAAAAAGACAGCTCATTCGCGAACTTAAAGTGATTAAAGATCAATCCGAAAAAAAATTAGCAGTAAAAATGGGACAATTAGATGCTTTAAGCCCTTTAAAAGTAATGCAAAGAGGATTTTCAATCGCATATAATGAGGAAGGCACCCAATTATTAAAATCTATCCAACAAGTGAACTTAGGTGATATTATTCGACTTCGCTTGCAAGATGGACAGTTACACTGTCAGGTGTGGAGTTTGGAGGAAGAAAAAAATGAAAAATGAAGAGTTATTAACTGATGATCAAATCAATGAACTTTCTTTTGAACAATCATTAGAACGGTTGGAAATCATCGTGGAGAAGCTGGAGTCTGGGAATGTACCTCTAGAAAAAGCAATCGATCTATTCCAAGAGGGAATGAAATTAGCAAAACGTTGTCATTCAAAATTAGAAAATATCGAGCATAAAGTTGAAGTTTTGTTAGAAAAAGATGGCGAATGGCTTAAAAAACCATTTGAATATGATGAGGGAGTGGAATAAATACCAAGATGACAGTCATTAGTAATTACATCACTGAAAAAGCCTATCTGATTAACCAAGCAATTACTAAATTTTTACCATCAGATGGGGTGCCTTCCATTTTAAAAGAAGCTATGGAATACTCTTTAACCGCTGGAGGAAAACGGATTCGACCTGTTTTAGCAATCGCAACTTACGAAGCTTTTAATAAAAATGGTAATGACATTCTACCCCTAGCAATTAATCTTGAATATCTTCATACCTATTCGTTAATTCATGATGATTTGCCTTGCATGGATAATGACGATTTTCGAAGAGGAAAACCAACGAATCATAAAGTGTATGGCGAAGCAATAGCCGTTTTAGCTGGTGATGCGTTACTAACTCATGCCTTTGGTAATATGGCTAAATTTCTAAAAAAAATGTCTGTATCTATTGAAACGGCTTTACAAATAATTGAAGAGTTTGCTAACTACACTGGTGCAAGTGGAGTGGTTGGTGGCCAAGTCCTAGACATGCTAGGTGAGCAAGGTACCACCACATTAGAAAATTTACTTCAAATACATACACATAAAACAGGTGATTTATTGGTTTTCTCTGTTCGCTTGGGAGCCTTAGCAGCTGGTGCATCAGAATTTCAATTACAAAAACTAACAGAATTTGCGCGGAAAATAGGATTAGCTTTTCAAATCCAAGATGATATTCTTGATATCATTGGGGATTCGAATAAATTAGGGAAAAAAGTTGGAAGTGACCAAATCAATCAAAAAGTTACTTATCCATACTTTAAAGGGATCGAACAATCGAAAAAAGAAGTAGACGAACTAATTACATCAGCAAAAAAATCGATTCAGGATATTGGTATTGAGACCAATCATTTATATGAAATTGCTAATTTCCTCATATACCGGGAAAATTAAGATGAAATGGCTTTTGTTAATTTAATAGATTTATGGTATAATTATTGCTGTTTATTGGAGTGGTGCAGTATTTCTAGTCAACCTACCTATCTTGAAGACGGGCCTAAAAATCCGTCAAAGGGCACATCGATGAAGTTCTTGGTGTTGGCTTCTGACGCCCAGTCGGGGGTCGATGCTGGGAGTTAAGGTTGAAGGGCGATCCACAATGGCATGTGGGCGTAGACCCTTCTTCCGCGGAGGCCCAAGTTCGTAGTAAGGAGGTTCCTACCAAATTATTATGGCTTGGGGTATGAACCTGCAATGCGAGGTTTCACTTGTATGCAGCGTAGCCTGCCTTGAGTGATATAGTGTGGGATTATAGGCTAACAATAAATCATCTTCGGCCAAGATGATTTATTCGTTCTATATGAAATCTATATTGCAAAAGAGGCTAGGGATAGGTTAAAGGTTGTTGAGGAAAACTCCTAGACTGCTCATAATGAGGCTCTTTGAGGATTGTAGTGTGGACTAAGTGGTAATCTAGTCCAATGTTTGGTGACAACATTGAGGAGAGCGTAAAGGGAAACCGCCTTTTTGGCGACGAAAAGGTGTCTCTCTTGGGAAAACCTACTGGACCTAAGCCACAGTGTTTACTCAAAGAGTTACCACTCCAATATTGGCTTAAAAGATTAATATTAGGAGATTTACATAAATGAAATTTTCCTTTAAGGACTCTATAAAATGGAGTCTATTGATTAGTTTGGTTACCTTACTACTTTCCGCAACATTTACAATTGTTTCTACTATTGTATTAGCGGGTGTTGGTTGGGGAATAGGTATGGTAGTTGTCTTGATTATTGTGATCATAGGAGTCTTTTTTGATATGTTAGGGCTAGCTGCGGCCTCTGCACAAGAAAAACCTTATCATTCTATGGCTGCGGAAAAATTACATGGTGCTAAGCAAGCGATTAAGATTGTAAGAAATGCGGATAAGTTTTCTAATTTTTGCAATGATGTAATTGGAGATATTAGTGGAATTGTAAGTGGTACGGCTAGTGCAGCGGTGGTTTTACAGTTAGTATATACCTTTGGCGAAACGGAACAGTCTATGTTGTTTAAAGCGCTTTCTGTGCTGTTCACTGCTACTGTGGCGGCACTTACCGTGGGTGGTAAAGCATTGGGGAAAGCATTTGCCATTCAAAACTCGATAAGAATCGTTTTAAAAGTAGGTCAATTTTTTTATTTACTCGAAAAAAATTTTAACATAGAAATATTTAATGGAGATAAAAAGAGTAAAAAGAAAGTGAGGGGGAAAAATGGAGTTAAATCAAATTAAAGATCCAAAGCAAATTAAACCCCTTTCAGTAAAGGAATTACAAGTTCTTGCAGAAGAAATCAGAAATTTTTTAATTGAAAAGTTGTCCTTAACAGGTGGTCATCTTGCTCCAAACTTAGGGGTTGTTGAATTAACATTGGCTCTACACTATTTATATGATAGCCCAAAGGATAAGATTTTATGGGATGTTGGTCACCAAGCTTATGTTCATAAAATTTTGACAGGGAGATCAGATCAGTTTGATAGTTTGCGACAGTTTAAGGGGTTAAGTGGTTTCCCTAAACGGTCTGAAAGTGAACATGATGTTTGGGAAACCGGACACAGCAGTACATCTCTATCTGCAGCAATGGGATTAGCCATTGCTAGAGATTTAAAAAAAGAAAACCATCGAGTGATTGCTGTGATTGGCGATGGAGCAATGACTGGTGGGATGGCTTTAGAGGCTTTAAATCATATTGGACATGAGCAAAGAAATATTATGATCGTATTAAATGACAACGAGATGTCCATTGCGCCTAACGTAGGGGCTATCCATAATTATTTAGGTAAGCTACGAACGAATGTCCATTATGTCAAAGCAAAAGATGAATTAGAGGCATTATTAAATAAAATCCCAGCAATCGGTGGTAAACTGGCCAAAACTGCTGAACGGATTAAAGATAGTTTAAAATATTTGGTATTAAACGGAGTTTTGTTTGAAGAATTAGGTTTAACTTATTTAGGGCCAATTGATGGGCATAATATAGAAGAGCTAATCACAACTTTTAAGCAAGCTAACAAAACGGAAGGGCCTGTACTCGTTCATGTTGTCACCAAAAAGGGTAAGGGATATAAACCTGCAGAACTAGATTCTGATAAATTCCATGGGATTAGCCCATATAAAATTGAATCTGGAGAAGTTATGAAAAAAGATGGTCCACCAAGCTATACAGAGGTTTTTGGAAGCTCAATTGTAAAGATTGCAGAGAATAATACCAAAGTAGTTGCGATTACAGCTGCCATGCCAAGTGGTACAGGATTGAAAAAGTTCCAAGAAACGTTTCCAGATCGTTTTTATGATGTCGGTATCGCTGAACAACACGCTACTACAATGGCTGCTGGATTAGCGGTTGCTGGAATGAGTCCTGTTTTGGCTATTTATTCAACTTTTTTACAGAGAGCATATGATCAATTGATTCACGATGTTGCAAGGCAAAATTTACATGTAACCTTTGCGATTGATCGTGCAGGATTTGTTGGAGCTGATGGTGAAACACATCACGGCGTTTTTGATATTGCTTATCTACGTAGTTTGCCTAACATGATAATTATGGCTCCAAAGGATGAAAATGAATTACAACATATGCTTTATACGGCTATTGAAGAATGTGAAGGACCAGTTGCTATTCGCTATCCAAGAGGGAATGGAGTCGGGGTAGCGTTAGAAGATGCCTTTAAAAGAATACCTATAGGTAAATACGAAATTCTTAGATCAGGTCAAGATATTGCTATTCTTGCAGTGGGATCTATGGTACATATTGCTGAACAAGCTGCTGATCAACTGATGGAACTGGATATTTATCCAATGATTATTAATGCTCGATTTGTAAAACCATTAGATGAAGATTTACTGATGCAATTAGCTGAACAGCGATATAAAATCATCACGATTGAAGAAGGTGTTGAAAAAGGTGGTTTCGGTAGCGCAATTTTAGAATTTTATTCGAAACACCTTCAAAACGAAATGGAAGTAACAATCATGGGTATACCGGATGAATTTGTGGAACAAGGTAGTATGGCACAACTTCGAAATCTTGTAGGGTTGTCTGTTGGAAATTTAGTCAATCAAGTAAAAAACTTGGGAACTCAAATAAAGCAAAGGGCATAATGATGGCAAATAAAGAAAGACTTGATATTTTTGTAACTCAAAAAGGTTTTTTTCAGTCGAGAGAACAGGCTAGAAGAGCGATTATGGCTGGTCTAGTCAAAGTAAATGAAGAAGTGATCGATAAACCAGGTATGAAGATAGCAAATGATGCTAAAGTGACCATTAAAGGGGAGATACATCCTTTTGTTTCTAGGGGAGGGCTTAAGCTTTTAAAAGCGATAGAAACCTTTAAGATCAATCTGACAAATAAAATTGTGATTGATATTGGTGCTTCAACAGGTGGATTTACGGATTGTTCTTTACAACATGGTGCAAAAGAAGTGTACGCTGTGGATGTAGGATATGGACAATTGGCATGGTCTTTGAGACAAGATGAAAGGGTACATGTAATGGAAAGGACTAACTTCCGTTACTTAAAAAAAGAGGATCTAGTTTCCTTGCCACCAAACTTTGCAACCATTGATGTTTCATTTATTTCATTGAAAACCATTTTAGCCCATTTAACTTCTATTCTACAACCTAATGGTGAAATTGTGGCATTAGTAAAACCACAATTTGAAGCTGGTAAGTATCTAGTAGGGAAAAATGGAATTGTTAAGGACCCCAAAATTCATCTGGATGTTCTTAAAACAATGATAACTTTTGCCATAGATCATGGTTACAAAATACTAGGAGTTACCTTTTCGCCAATTAAAGGTGGAGAAGGAAATATTGAATTCCTCTTATACCTTCGTTATCAAACTAGTGAACAGTCGATAGAAGATCTTGAGGATTTAATTTTTCAAACAGTGAACCTCGCTCATCGTGAGTTATAACAACCCTTCAAGGGTTGTTTCTTTTTTAAAATTGATGGTTTGCTTTATTTTAAAATTAACGTATAATTATTCATAAGAATACATTGTTTCTTCCTGGAGGGAAATCATGAAAGGAAAAAGACATCTTAAAATCCGTGAACTAATAGCTAATAAGGATATAGAGACCCAAGATGAATTAGTTGATGAGTTAAGAAATGCTGGGTTTCAAGTTACCCAAGCAACGATTTCTAGGGACATAAAAGAACTTCATTTAGTAAAAGTTCCTATAGAAGATGGGAGATATAAATACTCCTTACCTGCTGATCAACGATTTAATCCATTACATAAGTTAAAGCGAACTCTTAGTGACAGCTTTGTTGGGATTGATTCCACTGAAAACCTGATCATATTGAAAACGCTTCCTGGTAATGCCAATGCACTAGGAGCGTTAATTGACCATTTACAATGGAATGAAATCATGGGAACTATTTGTGGAGATGATACCTGTCTAATTATTTGTCGCACTAAAGAAAATGCAAAGGAAATTTCAAAAAAATTCTTAGAAATGTTATAAAGCCAATATCAGATTAAGACAAAGTGGTGAAATGAAATGTTAGTAGAATTAGCGATTCGCCAATTTGCAATTATTAAAGAGTTGAGAATTAATTTTAAAAATGGACTCAACATTTTAACTGGGGAAACAGGTGCAGGTAAATCAATCATTATCGATGCGATACAACTTATAATTGGGGGAAGAGGGTCCGTTGATTTTATTCGTAATCAAGCTGAAAAAGCTGAAATAGAAGCTTTATTCGATTTACCTGATCAACATCCTGTATTTCAGATTCTAAGTTCTTTAGGTATTGAACTACCTCAAGATGGTATGCTTTTGATTAGAAGAGAACTGTTACAAAATGGAAAAAGTATATGTCGAATCAATGGGCAGTTAGTGACATTGGGTATGTTAAAAGAAGTTGGGCAGTGGTTAATCCAACTTCATTCTCAACATCAAAACCAGAGCTTATTTTTTCAGGACAAACAATTGGCTTTATTGGATGCATACGGTGAATTAAGTCTAGACAAGACTAAAAAAGAATTTAGGCATTTATTTGATCAATATGATACCCTAAGGAAAGAGGAAAAACTCTTACTTGAAAATGAAAAGGAATTAGTTCAACGTTACGATTTATTAAAATACCAATTGAATGAAATTATTACTGCTGAATTACAACCTGGAGAGGATCAAGAACTCATTCAGAAAAGGGATCAAATTAGATATTCAGAAAAAATCGTAAAGGGGATTGGTCATTCTTATAAAATTCTTTCCAAAGAAAATGGTGTTATTGATTTATTATCACATACACTTAGCATACTTGATCAAATTACTCAGTACGATACAAAGATTAAAGAATACTATAATCAGCTTATGAACTCTTATTATCAAATTGATGATATAAGTGCTCAACTTAATCAAATGTTATATCAGATGGATTTTGAACCGAACCAGCTTAACCAAATTGAAGAACGTTTATCGGTTATTCACCATTTAAGACGGAAATACGGTGAATCTGTTGATGCTATCTTAGAATATGCCGCCTCTATTGAGGATGAAATCGACGTGATTGAAAATAGGGATCAACACCTTCAACATATACAACAAAAATTAAAAGATATTACACATGATTTAATTCTTGAGGCTACTGAGTTATCTAATCAAAGGAAAAAATTAGCTAAAGAACTAAGTCAAAAAATTGAATACGAATTGCGTGATCTTGAAATGAAAAATGCAATTTTTAATATTGACATTTATTATAAAGAAGATACAGATGGTATTGATATAAATGGAAAAAAGCTACATATAAACCATTTAGGTATTGATAAAGTTAATTTTCTTATTGCTCCTAACCCAGGAGAACCATTAAAAGCCATTCAAAAAATTGCCTCTGGTGGGGAATTATCTAGAATCATGCTAGCGATTCAAACCATTTTGGCAAATAATGATGAAGTAGAAACCATTATCTATGATGAAATTGACGCTGGTGTAAGTGGTCGTGCAGCACAAGCGATTGCAGAAAAATTAGCGTTAGTTGCAAAGAATAAGCAAATTTTTGTTATTACCCATTTACCACAAGTTGCTTCTATGGCAGACCATCATTATTTGATTCGAAAACATATAAAGGATCAGACTACTACTACAGAAGTAACAGTTCTTAACCATCAACAAAAAGTGGATGAAATTTCTCGTATGCTTAGTGGTGTAGAAATGACAGAATTAACAAAGAAACATGCTACAGAAATGCTTGAAAAAGCTTCATCCTTTAAAAAAACAAAAATAAATTGAGCTAGGGGAAAGCTGTCTTTTATGGTGGCTTTCTTTTTTTTCATTATTAATTGTGACCCCACAAAGTAATCGGAATACGCTTCGAAGGAGATCGTCACTTTTGTGGGAATAATATCTTTACCGCTAAAGGAATGATTTAGATGTTTAAATCAATTTGAGAAAGGATACCTTAAGTGTACAGAGAAATTGGAGGTGTACAGGTAGGTGGCCTAGGAGAGTGATGTGATTGTCCCTTAATAAGCGTAAATGGTTTGGGTTATTTGTTGCAACATTGATTGTTGTTTTCTCTTTTACTTCATCCTTTCAGTCCTTTGTCAATTTTCCTAAAGAAATTCGCATGTTTGAATCTGCAATTAAACAATTAAAATTAGCTTTACCACTTTCAGTAATAGTAAGTTCAAGTAATCCTGAGATTTTAGAAGTAAATGGTCATCAAGATGAATTTAAGGCAAATTTAAGTTATCCTTTAACAGTAAAGCCGAAGAAAGACGGAAACACAAAAGTTTCAGTTAAATTATTTGGGGTTATTCCTTTTAAATCACTTGATGTAAATGTGATGAAGGATATTAAAGTAATACCTGGTGGACAAACCATTGGCGTCAAATTAAAATCCGCTGGTATTATGGTTGTTGGGCACCATGTTATTCAACAAGAGAATGGTGTCACTGTGTCTCCTGCAGAAAAGGCAGGTATTCGAGCAGGGGATTTAATTATTAAAATCGGAAATAAAAAGATAAAAGATGTCACAGAAGTGGCTGAAATCGTCAACAAAATGGGGAAAAAGAAAGAAGAAATTGTACTGGATATCGTTAGAAATAGGGAGAAAATAAAAGTAAAAGTAAATCCATTATATGACAAAAAGGCTCAGCTTTATCGTCTAGGTTTATATATACGTGATTCAGCTGCCGGAGTTGGTACATTAACTTTTTATGACCCTGTAAACCATAATTATGGCGCACTGGGGCATGTGATCACGGATATGGATACTCAAGAACCAATCATTGTTGGCGATGGTCAAATTTTATATTCAAACGTAACTTCGATTGATAAGGGGATAAGTGGAAAACCTGGCGAAAAAAGAGCCATATTTGTAGATGAAGATCATGTAATCGGAAACATTAGTAAAAATACGCCATTCGGTATTTTTGGGAAGATGGATCAACAGCCGATCAATGGTGTAATCAACCAATCAATTCCAATTGCATTTCCTGAAGAGGTAAAAGAAGGACCAGCTGAAATCTTAACGGTGATTGAAGGCCAGAAAGTAGAAAAATTTAAGATTGAGATAATTAATGTAGTTCCCCAAAAATATCCCGCTACTAAAGGGATGATTATCAAAGTCACGGATCCAAAATTATTAGAAAAAACAGGTGGTATTGTCCAAGGAATGAGTGGAAGTCCAATCATTCAAGATGGCAAACTTGTTGGGGCAGTTACTCACGTCTTTGTTAATGACCCAACATCTGGGTATGGTTCCTTTATCGAATGGATGATTAGAGATGCAGGGATGTTAGATGATGAAAAACTCAAGGCAAGCTAAGCCTTGGGTTTTTCTCCGTTAATAAAAAATAAGTGAAAAGTTGAGAATACGGGCGTAATACGGAAAAAAATGCTGAAAAAGTTTTTTCGACAAGAAGGAAAAAAGTTCTAGATGTCGAATAATTTTTAACAGAAATAAAAAATGGAAAAGTTTAGGGCGAGGCTGAAGGAGGAAAAAACTTGTCAAAAATTAAAATTTTAATTGCAGATGATAACAAAGAATTTGTAGATTTGTTAAAAGAATTTATGCTAGCCCAGTCAGATATTGAAGTGATAGGGGTAGCATATAATGGGAATGAGGTTTTAAAAATATTAGAACGTGAAACCCCCGATGTTATGATTTTAGACATTATTATGCCTCATTTGGACGGACTTGGGGTTTTAGAAAAAATGAAAGAAATTCATTTTTCAAAGCCGCCAAAAATCATTATGCTCACCGCTTTTGGCCAAGAAAATATTACACAGCGAGCTGTTGAATTGGGAGCATCTTATTACATACTAAAACCATTTGATATGGATGTATTAACAAATCGTATTAGGCAGGTTGTTAGTAACAAAATTGTCACTCCTCCAACTAAATTAACAACTAATCAAATGATTACTGTTCCTGTAAAAACCAAAAATTTGGATGCCAATATTACGAATATAATCCATGAAATTGGGGTGCCTGCCCATATTAAAGGCTATATGTATTTACGTGAAGCAATTACTATGGTTTATAACGATGTTGAAATTCTTGGCTCGATAACAAAAGTCTTATATCCAAAAATTGCAGAAAAGTTTAACACAACGCCAAGTCGTGTCGAGCGTGCCATTCGCCATGCTATTGAAGTGGCTTGGAGTAGAGGAAATGTAGATGCTATTAAGAACTTATTTGGTTATACCGTGAATATTAGTAAAGCAAAGCCGACGAACTCAGAGTTCATCGCCATGGTGGCAGACAAGTTAAGAATTGAAAGTAAAGTAGGATAAAATAACAATATCTAAATTATGCAAAACCCTTGTGGTTTTGCTTTTTTTGTTTCCATAGAATGGCATTTAATATTATGCAAATACTATAAAAGAGCTAAAAAGTAAGGGAATGATTTTGATGATATTTACTAAAACTAATAAAACAATGAAAAGTACCTATATTGTGGATAAAAAAACAAAACACTTATTAACTCGTATCAAACCCAATCAAATTGCAGTCGTTCGTCATTCGGATATTGATGAGATTGCGGCATCTGGTTTTATTGAAAAAAAAGTAAAAGCAATTATTAATTTTTCTCAAACGATGACAGGTAGATATCCTACATTAGGGTTAAAAACATTATTAGAAGCAAAAATCCCTGTTTTTGATGTTTTAAAAGGTTATCATATATTTGAACAATTACATGATGAAAATGAAGTTGAAATTAATTTTGATGAAAATATAGCATTTTTTTATTCAATTTGGAAGTCGCAAATGGAAGTAGCAATTCAAGAGTGGACTTTTGATAAGTGGAAACAGATTTATAGAGTCGCGACAGAGAATATTGAACAAGAACTGAACAATTTCATTGATAATACCTTAGAATACGCATCAAGAGAAAAAGATTTTGTTTTAAAACCGTTAAAAATTCCACCTCTAAAAACAAAATTTAAAGGTAAACATGCTGTTGTTGTTGTAAGAGGAAAACATTACCGAGAAGATTTGGCAGCCATTCGCTCCTATATTGAAGATTATCATCCGATTTTAGTTGGTGTAGATGGTGGTGCAGATGCTTTAATGGAGCATGGTTTAATCCCTCAGGTGATTCTAGGGGATATGGATAGTGTATCGGATGAAGCCCTAAAATCAGGCGCTGAAATTATAGTCCACGCTTACCCAGATGGCAGGGCGCCAGGGATAACAAGGGTTAAAGAATTGGGGCTTGAGGCTAAGGTGATTCCCTCATTAGGGACCAGTGAAGATGTGGCGATGTTATTAGCATATGAACAACAAGCGGAAATCATTGTGGCACTAGGCGCCCATTCCCATATGATTGATTTCTTAGAAAAAGGAAGAAAGGGAATGGCTAGCACAGTATTGGTTCGAATGAAAATTGGCACCAAGTTGGTGGATGCAAAAGGTGTTAGTCAGCTGTATCATCCAAGTACACAATGGAAATCAATTAGTTTAATCGGAATTGCGGCAATTACCCCAATCTTAGCGATTAGCTTAATCAATCAAGATATGGTAAGACTTTTAGAAATGATGTGGCTCAATATAAAAATGCTTTTTACGTAGGTGAAACTATTGATTACCAATAAATATTACATTACAACGATCATTGCAATTTTTTTATCTTTAAGTTTGGGAATTTTAATTGGAGGAACATTAGGCCAACAATGGATTAATAACAACCAACAAAAACTGGTTTCCTATTTTAAAGCAAAGTCAGAAGAACTACAAAAAACCAATCAAGATTTAGAGAAAAAAAATGATGAATTACTGTCCTCATATCAGTCCTTAAAAGATGATTTTCAAATTCTTTTCACTAAAAGCATTTCTCATACAATTGATGGTCGCAAACTCTTATGGATTAACTCAACGAATGAAGATTTTGAATCGATAAAACGATCAATTAAAATCGCTGGGGGAATTATTTATGAATTAGATCATGAGATTAGTACTGTTGTGATGAAGGGGTCATCTTTTTCAATGAATGCCTCTAAACAGTACGACGCGATTATATTTGTTCCAGAGAATAATGAGCAATTAAAGGAAAGCCAACAACTAGCTCAATATGGAATTCCAGTCATTTATATGGCCAATCAATCAAATGAGTGGATTGAAAAATTGGATTTAGAAGCAGAAGTTTATGAACAGAAGATCAATATCGAATCATTTAATGACCAGTATCAGTTTATTACTTTTCTTAAAAACTTGTTTGAGGAGAAATCTTAATGACTCAACCCAAGATTTCGATTATTGTTCCAGCGTTTAACGAAGAAAAATATATCGAAAGTACGATTCAGGCGATTCGTAAGTGGACCTATGATAAAGAAATTATTATAGTTGATGATGGAAGTACTGATAAGACGAAAGAGATTTTAATGAAAATAGCTTCAGATTCAGTGGTAAAGCCAATTTTTCTTAAACTAAACCAAGGAAAAGGACAGGCTCTAAAGGCAGGTGTTAAACAAGCTGAAGGAGAAGTGATTATGTTTTTAGATGCTGACCTTGGTGATTCCGCAAAGGATGCTGATCGTTTGCTTGATCCAATTTTTAAGAATGATGCAGATATGACCATTGCTATTCTTCCGCGATCAAGTATGAAGGCAGGTTTTGGTCTAGTTAAAAAATTAGCTAGGAGTGGAATCTATTTCATGACAGGTTATCAACCTATTGCCCCATTATCTGGTCAAAGGGCAATGAAAAGAAAAGTAATCGATCAAATCACAGAATTAGTTAGTGGTTTTGGAATAGAAGTAGGTTTAACCATTGATGTACTTAGAATGGGGTTTAAAATAAAAGAAGTTGAAGTAGCTCTTTACCATCGAGAAACGGGCAGGGATTTAAAAGGGTTTATTCATAGGGGGAAAGAATTTATTGCGGTGGCAAAAGCTTTATTTATTAAGTGGAGGCAGCAACGATGATTATAATATTTGTTACTTTTTTTGTGACGTTCGTATTCTTTCCGTTTTATCAAAGATTTTTAATAAGGTTTGGTAGCTTAAGATTTAATTTTCAAAAACAAATAATTCCTGTTAGTTTTGGAGGCTTTATTTTTTTGATCGAGTCGATCATCATTTATTTATATCAATTAAACGAAAATAGGTATATATGGATTTCATTGTTAATTATAACTCTTATAGGTACATATGATGATTTATTTGGTGATACTAAAGTAAAAGGACTACGAGGACATATAAAGGCTTTCTTTCATGGGAAGATCACTTCTGGATTTTTAAAAGCAGCTATAGGAGGGCTGATCGCTTTATTTCTAGCTATCTATATCGGTGATTCAAACTTAGTTAAAGTAACGAACTTTTTACTTATATTATTTATGATCAATACGATTAATTTGTTTGACCTTCGCCCAGGGAGAGCGCTTAAGGTTTTTTTTATTTTATTTTTTTTGTTAAGCATATCTAGCACTTTTTTATCTAAAAATCAGTTAGGTTTAGTGGTTTTTACAATATTAACAATAGTGTTCTTTCAAGATGTTCATGCTAAAATAATGTTAGGTGATAGTGGAGCCAATCTAATCGGTTTACACCTTGGGATTTGGTATAGTATGTATTTCTCAATGAGTGGAAAATGGATAATGATTCTTTTTTTAATTGGTTTACATATCTACACAGAACGCTATTCGCTTTCTCGATTAATAGAAAATAATAAAATCTTAAAAAGGATAGATTTATGGGGCCGTCGGGGTACGGTATAGAGGATGTGGGGAAATGAAGGTAAGAAAAGTTTTAATTATAGGTGCTGGTAATGGTGGGAGCTCCCTGCTTAAGGCTTTACAAGGAATGGAAAAACTTAAAATTGTGGCTATCGTTGATCAGAATCTTTTAGCACCAGGGATTCAATTAGCAAAAGAATTAGGAATTGAGGTTTCATTAGAATTTTATTCTTTTTTAAATGAGAATATAGATGTCATTTTTGATGCGACAGGAGATGTACGTGTATTTGAGGAGCTTCAGAATCATAAACCAGAGCACACTGTTATCATTCCTGGAACCATCGCTAATATTATTATGAGCTTAATTGAAGAGAAGGAAAGTTTAATTCAGGAATTAACGCGGCAACAAAGGGAACTAGATGTGATTCTTAATTCAACCCATGACGCCATGATTGCAGTCAATAAAGACGGAAGAATTACACTATTTAATCGAGCGGCTGAACTTCTATTAGACAAAAAAT
The DNA here is from genome assembly GCF_001748485.2 of Tepidibacillus sp. HK-1. Classification (NCBI taxonomy): domain Bacteria; kingdom Bacillati; phylum Bacillota; class Bacilli; order Caryophanales; family Bacillaceae; genus Tepidibacillus; species Tepidibacillus sp. HK-1. The sequence goes on from NZ_BDGM02000007.1 coordinate 110,051, forward strand.
CTTCGTCTATTTTGGGTACGTTAGCACAAGTCTCTATTCCAAATACTAGGCTACACTTGGTTTTACAAACAGGGAAACCAGAATTAAATCAAGAACAACAATTGGATAATAATAAAAAAATTGTGACCAACCGAGTGCCGATGATTAATGCAGATGGAGAGATTATAGGTGCTGTAGCAGTATTTAGAGATATAAGTGAAGTATCTAACTTATCAGAACAAGTCTCCGATTTAAAATCGATACAAAGCATGCTTGAAGCGATTATCAATTCTTCTGAGGATGCCATATCTGTTGTCGATCATGAGGGAAAAGGATTGATGATTAATCCGGCATACACAAGACTAACAGGTCTAACAGCAGAAGAAGTGATCAATAAACCAGCTGATGTGGATATTTCTGAAGGAGAAAGCATGCATATGCAAGTATTGCGTACGAAAAAACCAGTGCGTGGCGTTCATTTAAAAGTTGGTCCCAAACGTAGAGATGTTGTTGTCAATGTTGCACCTATTCTTGTGGATGGAAAATTAAAAGGTAGTGTAGGAATCATTCATGACACGTCAGAAATCAAAAAGCTAACAGAAGAACTTGAAAAGGCAAGAAGAATTATTCGTACGTTAGAAGCTAAATATACCTTTGATGACATTGTAGGCAGTAGTGAAGAAATGAGATTAGCTATAGAGACAGCTAAAAAAGCAGCGTTAACCCATGCAACAGTATTAGTTAGAGGAGAATCAGGAACTGGAAAAGAACTCTTTGCCCATGCAATTCATAATGCCAGTGATCGTAAATATAACCAATTTGTAAGAGTGAATTGTGCAGCCATTTCTGATTCATTGCTAGAGAGTGAATTATTCGGCTACGAAGAAGGAGCCTTTACTGGTGCTCGAAAAGGTGGAAAAAAAGGTTTTTTTGAAGTAGCTAGCGGTGGAACGATTTTTCTTGATGAGATTGGTGAATTAGAATTAAACACCCAAGCCAAATTACTGCGAGTCCTACAAGAAAAGGAAATTGTTAGAGTAGGTGGCACAAAGCCAATACCTATTGATGTTAGAGTGATTGCAGCGACAAATGTAAATTTGGAAAAAGCAATACGGAATGGGAAATTCCGTGAAGATTTATATTATCGTCTAAATGTTCTTCCGATTATGATTCCATCTCTAAGGGATCGGAAGTCGGACATTCCTTTATTAGTAAGTTATTTAATTAAAAAGTTAAATATTGAATACGGGAGAAAAGTGGAAGGGATAGCAGAAGAAGTCCAGCATATTTTCCTTGAATATGCTTGGCCAGGAAATGTTCGGGAACTAGAGAATGTTATTGGCCGTGCGATTATGAATATGACTTTTAACGAAACGTTTATTCAAATAGAACACTTACCTTCTTTAGGAAAGAGTATTGTTCCTTCCAATTACGAAAAGGTCACAACCGTTCCTTTGGAAGATCATATTCTTCCATTAAGTGACATGATTTCTAAGATGGAAAAAATGTATTTAAAACATGTTCTTAAGAAAGTAGATGGAAATAAGACGAAAGCAGCCCATTTTCTAGGAATCTCGATCAGAAACTTATATTATAAATTGGAAAAATACGGATTATAACGAATAATTATGAAAAATACTGCCTGCAAAAATTTGCGTATGTGCAATTTTTTGCAGGCAGTATTTTAATATAAACTTATTTAAACCTGAAAAAGTAAAGCGCTTTCATAAAGAAAATCTTGGCATGGTTTTTGCTATTTGTTATATTGAAAAGATAAAATGTGTTGTTGAATGAAGGTGGTTTTAAATGAATTCTTTTAAAAAAATCATCTCGAGGATAAAAAGGGATGCCCTAACTCAAGTTGCGGTTGCCGTTGCTGAAGATGAGGAGGTTTTAATTGCTGTACAAAACGCGTTAGAGAAAGGATTTGCTCGCTTTCATTTGTTTGGAGATGAAAGCAAAATAAGGCAGCTAGCTGAAAAAAGTATGATCCCACTAGATCAAGTGAAGATTACAGATGAGAGAGATTATGTTAAGGCGAGTCTTAAAGCGGTAAATTCGGTGAATACTGGAGAGTCGCAAATTTTGATGAAGGGATTAGTACCAACTCCAATTATTTTAAAAGCGGTTCTAGATAAGGAAATAGGTCTTAGAACCCATCGAATTTTGAGTCATATCGCGTTATTTGAAGTAGAAGGACTTGATCGTTTGATCTTTTTAACAGACGCGGCAATGAATATATCTCCGTCGTTAGAACAAAAAGTACAAATTACTCAAAATGCGATTGACTTTGCTCGTATTATAGGACTCACAGAACCAAAAGTTGCTGTTCTTACTGCATTAGAAACTGTAAATCCTAATATGATCGCTACATTGGATGCTGCACTTTTATCAAAAATGGCTGAACGAGGACAAATTTGTGGTGGGATTGTTGATGGGCCATTAGCACTTGATAATGCAATTTCCTTGGAGGCTGCAATGCATAAAGGAATTAAAAGTAAAGTAGCTGGCCAAGCAGATATTTTATTAGTTCCTAATATTGAAGTGGGAAATACTTTATACAAATCCCTTGTTTATTTTGGAAAGGTCAAGGTTGGTGCAGTGATTACCGGAGCAAAATCACCCATTGTATTAACTTCAAGGGCTGATTCTTTTGAAACAAAGTTAAATTCTATTGCATTAGCGGTTCTTTTATCACAACAAGCAAATATTTAGTTTTTATTTTTCTATTAAGATATAAATTTATTTAAATGGGAGGAAGAAAGAATGAAAATTTTTGATTACATGGAGAAATTTGATTATGAACAACTGGTATTTGCTCACGATGAGGCTTCAGGGCTAAAAGCAATTATCGCTATTCACGATACTACGTTAGGCCCTGCATTAGGTGGGACAAGGATGTGGACATATGCTTCTGAAGAAGAAGCGATTATTGATGTCTTGCGTTTAGCAAGGGGAATGACCTACAAAAATGCTGCTGCCGGATTAGATCTAGGCGGTGGGAAAACGGTAATTATAGGTGACCCAAGAAAAGATAAAAGTGAGGCATTATTCCGAGCGTTGGGACGATATGTACAAAGTCTTAATGGACGTTATATTACGGCTGAGGATGTAGGGACTACGGTTCAAGATATGGATTATATACATTTAGAAACTGATTATGTAACTGGCATATCCCCAGCATTTGGTAGTAGCGGTAATCCATCACCAGTCACAGCATATGGAGTTTACCGTGGAATGAAAGCTGCTGCTAAAGTAGCTTTTGGTAGCGATAATTTATCTGGTAAAACAATAGCTGTTCAAGGTGTAGGAAATGTTTCTTACAATCTTCTCAAACATTTACATGAAGAAGGAGCAAATTTCATCGTTACCGATATCAATGAAGATAATGTAAATAAAGCAGTAAAAGAATTTGGAGCCAAGGCTGTAGGTATCAATGAAATATATGGTGTTGAATGTGATATCTTTTCACCGAATGCATTAGGTGCAGTGATTAATGATGATACTATCCCACAACTTAAGGCAAAATTGATCGCAGGATCAGCAAATAACCAATTAAAAGAGGAAAGACATGGAGATATTCTTCAGGAAAAAGGGATTATTTATGCACCTGATTTTGTCATCAATGCTGGTGGTGTGATTAACGTAGCTGATGAGTTAAACGGGTATAATCGTGATCGGGCAATGAAAAAGGTAGAGACCATCTATGATAATATTTTAAAAGTGTTTGAGATTGCTGAAAGAGATGGAATTCCGTCCTATAAAGCGGCTAATAAAATGGCTGAGGAAAGAATTGATCAAATGCGTAAGATCCGCAGTAATTTTATTAGACAAGAAAAAAGTATTCTAGGCCGTTAGACCTTATTGAGTGAAAAGCACTTATCAAGTGCTTTTCACCTTCTCTAAGAAATGGAGTGGAAGTGATGGAGCAAATTTTTCGTTTATTGGTAATCAATCCTGGGTCAACATCCACTAAAATAGCGTTATATGATAATGAAAAATCAGTTTTTGAAGAAACATTAAGACACGACCTCGATGAGTTGAAGCAATTTAATAAAGTAATCGATCAATATGATTTTCGTAAAAATATGATTTTAGAAACCCTTCACAACCAAGGTATCAATTTAACCAAATTAAATGCGGTTGTTGGCAGGGGGGGGTTGTTAAAACCTATTCCGGGTGGAACATATCTAGTGAACGAACATATGGTCAAAGATTTGAAGGATGCTCGATATGGAGAACATGCGTCTAATTTAGGAGCGATGATTGCATACGAAATCTCAAAACAATTAAATATTGCTGCTTATATTGTAGATCCAGTTGTAGTAGACGAATTACAAGCGATTGCAAGAATCAGTGGTATACCAGAAATTAAACGCAGGTCAATTTTCCATGCTCTCAATCAAAAAGCAGTTGCGCGTAAAGTAGCAACTGAACTTAACCTCACTTATGAATCAGCAAATTTTGTTGTATGTCATATGGGTGGTGGAATCACGGTAGGTGCTCATCATCATGGGAAAGTGATCGATGTTAATAATGGTTTAGATGGCGAGGGTCCATTTTCTCCAGAACGTACAGGAAGTTTACCTGTTGGAGATTTACTTTCATTAGGTTTTTCAGGACAATTTACCCAAGAAGAATTAAAGAAAAAGATAAGTGGCCAGGGTGGAGTTGTTGCCTATTTAGGCACAAATAGCATGGTTGATGTTGAGAAGATGATTACAAACGCCAATGAGAAAGCAAAACTGGTTTGGGATGCGATGATCTATCAAATCGCAAAGGAAATTGGGGCAAGTAGTGCAGCACTTAAAGGAAAGGTTGATGCAATTATATTAACAGGGGGGATTGCATACAGTAAAACCTTTATTGACCAATTGGTAGAGTATATTGCATGGATCGCACCTGTGAAAATACTTCCTGGGGAAAATGAATTGCAGGCATTAGCTGAAGGTGGTTTAAGGGTACTCCGTGGGTATGAACAAGTAAAAGAATACGCTCTAGAGGAAGTTTATGTTGAATCATAATGCTAGAATAACCATTATCACTGGTCACTTTGGCAGCGGGAAAACGGAGATTTCTATCAATTTAAGTTTGAAGGAGAAAGAACAATTTCTAAAAGTTGCAATTAGTGATTTAGATGTCATCAATCCTTACTTTCGTTCTAGGGAGGCTCATTCTCTTTTTGAACAAAAAGGGATAGAACTGATTGCTCCAAAGGGGCAACTCGCTACTGCTGATCTACCAATTGTTTCAGGGGAAATTTATCGTGTACTTCATGATCCCAATTATCATGTAATCATCGATGTAGGTGGGGACAAGGATGGAGCTACTGCTTTAGGACAATATTACAATGATCTAAAGCGAATGAATGTACAAATGATTTTTGTTGTCAATATCAATCGTCCTTATGTGAGTACAGTAGAAGGTATCATCGAAACCATACAGCAAATCGAAAGGGTCTCCCGTCTTAAAGTTTCTGCTTTAATCAACAATACAAACTTAGGTAGAGAGACGACGATTGCGGATATTCAAAAAGGGTTAGAAATGACAAAAATAGTTAGTGAAAATTTGGGAATTCCATTTTTATATACAACGATCTCTAGCGACCTAATGGAAGAAACAGCTGATTTTTCAAGCAATCATGATGTTGTTTATATAGAACGTTTTATGAAATTACCTTGGGAGTAGAAAAATAGAGTAAATTAGGGGGTGGGTTTTATGGAAAAACGTGTTGTTTTTAACGAAGATTTGTGCAAGGGTTGTAGTTTGTGTGTCTCAGTATGTCCAAAAGATATTATTTTCTTAGCTGATCATTTAAACGGGAAAGGGTATCGCCCAGCAACTGTAGTAGACCAAGAAGCATGTATTAGTTGTGTAGCATGTGGGCGGATTTGTCCTGATGGTGTCATCACCGTTTATCGTCCAGAAAGAAAAAAGACAGCATCCTAAATGATCAGTTAAAGGGGGAAAAAACATGGGGAAAGTGTTAATGAAAGGGAATGAAGTGATCGCAGAAGCAGCAGTGCATGCAAATTGTAAATATTTCTTTGGATATCCAATTACACCTCAAAGTGAACTTGTTGCATATATGGCAAAACGATTGCCAGAAGTAGGTGGATTATTTTTACAAGCAGAAAGTGAAGTTGCAGCGATCAATATGGTGTATGGTGCTGCAAGTGCTGGAGTTAGAGTGATGACTTCCTCATCAAGTCCTGGGGTAAGTCTAAAGCAAGAAGGAATTTCTTATTTGGTTGGTTCAGAACTACCTGCGGTCATTGTGAATGTCATGCGTGGTGGACCTGGGTTAGGAAGCATTCAGCCTTCTCAATCTGACTATTTTCAAGCTACAAAAGGAGGCGGTCATGGCGACTATCGTATCCCTGTTTTAGCACCGGCAACATTACAAGAAATCGTTGATTTAATGCAAGATGCCTTTGACATTGCAGATCGTTACCGTACGCCTGTTATTCTGATGGGAGATGGAATGTTAGGGCAAATGATGGAACCGGTTGAATTTATAGAAAGACAGCCAGTGGAGCTACCGGCAAAAGATTGGGCTACAACTGGCACACGTGGGGATGGGGGACCGAAAATCGTCAACTCTCTTCGTCTTGATCCAGAGGAATTAGAAAAGCATAATCAACATCTTCAATTGAAATATTCAGAGATCAAAGAGAAAGAAGTTAGGTTTGAAAAATATTTAACTGATGATGCAGAGCATATTGTTGTTGCCTATGGTACCGTTTCAAGGATTGCAAAAAATGCGATTCAAAAGGCTAGAAATAAAGGAGTTAAGGTAGGAATGATTCGTCCTATTTCCTTATGGCCATTCCCTGAACAACCTTTTATAGAGACAAGAGAAAAAGTAAAATCTTATTTAACGGTAGAGATGAGTGCAGGGCAGATGGTAGAAGATGTTCGCCTAGCAGTCAATGGATATCGACCTGTTCATTTCTACGGAAGAACAGGTGGAATGGTACCAACTCAAGACGAAATCTTCCAAAAGATCATTGAAATAGCTGGGGGTGAGCAATAATGGAATTAATTTTTGAAAAAACAAAAGGTTTAACAGATAAACCAACCCATTATTGTCCAGGTTGTACTCATGGGGTGATTCATCGACTCGTTGGTGAAGTACTTGAAGAAATGGAGATCTTAGAAGATTCTGTAGGTGTGGCCTCTGTTGGCTGTTCTGTTCTTTCTTATGAGTACTTTAACTGCGACATGACTCAAGCAGCTCATGGTCGTGCTCCAGCAGTTGCTACAGGATTGAAACGAGTTTTGCCAAAAGATCGTATTGTCTTTACCTATCAGGGCGATGGTGACCTTGCTTCAATCGGTATGGCGGAGATCGTTCATGCTGCAGCACGGGGAGAAAATATTACCGTCATTTTTGTGAATAATGCGATCTATGGTATGACTGGTGGACAGATGGCACCCACCTCATTGGTTGGTCAAAAAACAGCCACTTCACCATTTGGAAGAGATGTAAGTTTACAAGGTGCTCCTATTCGTGTTTCCGAATTATTGGCCACTTTGGATGGCGCAGCCTATATTGAACGAGTTTCTACCCATGATGTTCCACATATCATAAAAGCAAAAAAAGCTATTCGTAAAGCATTTGAAACACAGAAAAAAGGACTAGGCTTTTCCATGGTTGAAGTTCTATCAACTTGCCCAACAAACTGGGGGTTAGATCCAGAAGAATCTTTAAATTGGGTAAAAGAACAAATGGTACCTGTATACCCTCTTGGGATTTATAAAAATATTGAGGGAGGGAAATAAGATGTTACACGAAATCATTATCGCTGGATTTGGTGGGCAAGGTGTGATGTCGATGGGGCAACTTTTGGCTTATGCCGGAATGATTGAAAATAAGCATGTTTCCTGGTTACCTTCCTATGGACCTGAGCAACGAGGTGGTACAGCGAATGTTTCAGTCATTATTAGTGATGAGCCTGTTGGTTCTCCAGTTATTTCCCACCCAACAACAGCAATTGTTCTAAACAAACCGTCTTTTGATAAATTTGAACCGCTTGTGATCCCAGGTGGGGTCTTAATTGTAAACAGCTCGTTAATCGATGTTAAATCAACTAGACAAGATATAACGATCATCGAAGTATCTGCATCGGAATTAGCCAATGAAATGGGAGAACCTAAGGTTGCTAACTCTATTATTTTAGGGGCCTTTTTAGAAATTTCAAAAGCTGTAAGTCCTGAGTCGGTCATTGAATCTCTAAAAAAGGTTCTTCCCGAAAGAAGACACAATTTAATTCCAGTGAATCAATTAGCTCTAGAAAAAGGAGCACAAATCGTAAATAACTAAATCATCATCTTTGAATGCTTTTTGGATTACTTTAGCTACTAGTCTATCATTTTGTAGGCTAGTAGTTTTTTTATAAAAATTAAATTTTGTTTACACTTTTTGCTTGTGTACTTTTAAGAGCTTTTATAAAATGATACTGAATCTAAATAAAATATATAAATAAAGAATTTAAAGGGCAAATGGGAAGGAAGATGAAAGAAATGTCAGAGCAAAAACAATTTGATGTAGTATTCTTGGGAGCAGGTCCTGGCGGATATGTTGCAGCGATTCGTGCCGCACAGTTAGGTTTAAATGTCGCTGTTGTGGAAAAAGATAAAGTAGGGGGGACCTGTTTACATCGGGGCTGTATACCAAGTAAATCCTTTTTACGTAGTGCGGAAATCTATCGAAATGCAAAAGAGGGAGAAGAATTTGGTGTTGTAGTAGAGCATGTTACACTTAACTTTGAACAAGTGCAAGCAAGAAAACGTAAAGTAGTAGAGCAACTAACAAAAGGAATCGAGCATCTTTTCAAGAAAAATAATGTTACTTTAGTAGAAGGGTTTGGCCGTATTATGGGACCTTCGATCTTTTCACCACTAAGTGGAACAATTTCGGTAGAAAAAGCCAATGGGGAAAACGAATTGCTAGCAACAAAACATGTCATTATCGCTACTGGCTCTCGTCCGAGAACATTACCTGGTTTACATATTGATGGAAAGTTTATTATGACGAGTGATGAGGCATTAGAGATGACAGAACTTCCAAAATCGATGATTATCATTGGTGGCGGAGTCATTGGTATGGAATGGGCATCCCTTTTAACTGATTTTGGCGTAGAAGTGACGGTAGTTGAGTTTTTACCACGTATTTTACCTCTTGAAGATGGCGAAATTAGTAAAGATATGACTCGTGTCATGAAAAAGCGTAAGGTCAAAATCCATACAGATACAAGGGTTTTACCTGAAACAGTAAAAATTGTTGATGGACATGTAGAATTAGAGGCTCAAAAGGGAGATAAGACGATCCAACTTTCAGCTGACAAAGTACTTGTTTCTGTTGGACGACAAGCAAATGTTGAAGGAATTGGACTAGAAAATACTGAAATAAAAGTTGAAAGAGGAGTTATTCAAGTAAATGAATATTTCCAAACTGCGGAATCACATATTTACGCAATTGGTGATGTTATTGGTGGTTTACAGCTAGCTCATGTTGCATCACATGAGGGGATTATAGCTGTTGAACATATAGCGGGCAAGAATCCTAAACCATTAGATTATTTGGCTGTTTCCAAATGTACCTTTACCTCTCCTGAAGTTGCTAGTGTAGGGATGACAGAGGAAGAGGCGATAGAAAAAGGTTATGAAGTAAAAGTGGGTAAATTCCAATTTAGAGGAATTGGGAAAGCATTAGTTCATGGAGAAGTAGATGGTTTCGTAAAATTAGTTGCAGATAAAAATACAGGGGATCTTCTAGGGGTTCATATGATTGGGCCACATGTAACAGACATGATCTCTGAAGCAGGGTTAGCAAAAGTATTAGATGCAACTCCATGGGAGATTGCACATACCATTCATCCACATCCAACCTTATCTGAAGCTGTAATGGAAGCTGCTCTAGATGTTGATGGCAAAGCGATTCATGCCTAGAACATAATAAAGGGGCTGTTTGATTTGATTCAACCAAACTCCCATCAGCACTTGGGATTAAGTCAACAAAATGTTCTAGATATGTATTATTACATGCTTTTAACCAGAAAAATTGATGAAAGAATGTGGCTATTAAATCGGGCTGGGAAAATTCCTTTCGTCATTTCATGTCAGGGACAAGAGGCGGCGCAGGTGGGGGCTGCGTTCGCCTTAAACAAACAAAAGGATTATACTTTACCTTACTACCGGGATATGGGTGTTGTCCTAGTGCTAGGTATGACCGCAAAGGATTTGATGTTGTCTGCATTTGCCAAAGCAGAAGATCCGAATAGTGGTGGTCGTCAAATGCCTGGACATTTTAGTAGCAAACCACTCAATATCGTGACTGGATCTAGTCCAGTTACTACTCAATTGCCACATGCTGTTGGTATCGCCTTAGCAGCTAAAATGAATCAAGAAGAATTGGTATCGTTTACAACGCTAGGCGAAGGTTCAACAAATCAGGGTGATTTTCATGAAGCCCTCAACTTTGCTGGAGTTCATCAATTACCCGTTATTTTCATGGTTGAAAATAATAAATATGCAATAAGTGTACCTCTAAAAAAACAGATCCCAACTGAGAATATTGCTGTTCGGGGAGCTGGTTATGGCATGCCAGGTTTCATTGTAGATGGCAATAATCCTTTAGAGGTTTATCAAGTGGTTCATGAAGCTAGACAGAGAGCTATTCGGGGGGAAGGACCAACACTGATTGAAGCTGTAACATATCGCCTTGTTCCACATTCTAGTGATGACGATGATCGAAGCTATCGTTCAAGAGAAGAAGTGGAAGAGGCGAAAAAAAATGATCCGATTCTACTATTTCAACAGTATTTATATGATTCGGGTTTGTTAAACGATCAGTTACATCAAGAAATCATGGAACGTGTCAACAAAGAGGTCAATGAGGCGACGGATTGTGCCGAGAAAGCTGCATATCCAGATCCAGAGACTATTCTTTTACACGTTTATGAAGAGTAGGGGGTTGGATCCTGATGGCTATGTTAACCTATATAGAAGCAGTAACTCAAGCATTACGTGAAGAAATGAAGAGAGATCAAAAAGTTTTTGTTTTAGGTGAAGATGTAGGAGTACGTGGTGGTGTATTTCGTGCAACAAATGGATTATATGAGGAATTTGGGGAACAACGGGTATTAGATACACCTTTGGCTGAGTCAGCAATCGTTGGTGTGGCTATTGGGGCTGCATTGTATGGAATGAGACCTGTTGCAGAAATTCAATTTGCTGATTTTATCTTTCCTGCGGCAAACCAAATTATTAGTGAAGCGGCAAAAATCCGGTACCGTTCCAATAATGACTGGCATGTTCCTTTAGTGATCCGTGCCCCCTATGGAGGAGGAGTTCATGGGGCCTTATACCACTCACAAAGTGTTGAGGCAGTATTTAGTAATGTACCTGGTCTAAAAATAGTCGCTCCATCTACACCATATGATGTCAAAGGACTTTTAAAATCCGCTATTCGAGATAACGACCCTGTACTATTCTTTGAGCATAAACGTTTATATCGTCTGATTAAAGGAGAAGTACCTGAAGAAGATTATACTTTGCCAATTGGGAAAGCAGAACTGAAGCGAGAAGGTCATGATGTCACAGTCATTACCTATGGTTTAATGGTTCAATATGCTCTTCAAGCTGCTGAAAGTCTTGAGAAAGAAGGTATCAGCATTCATCTACTAGACTTACGTACTCTTCAACCATTAGATAAAGAAGCAATCATTGAAGCGACAAAACGGACAGGAAAAGTATTAATTATTCATGAAGATAACAAGACTGGTGGAATTGGTGGAGAAGTTTCGGCGATCATTGCTGAAGAAGCTTTATTTGAACTTGATGCACCAATAAAACGTCTGACTGGAATTGATATTCCTGCCATGCCGTATAGTCCACCTTTAGAAAAAGCATTTATGCTGACCCCAGAAAAGATTGCAAAATCAATCAAAGAATTAGCTGAATTTTAAAGGAGGTGGAATAGATGGCAACTAAAGTATTAATGCCTCAGTTAGGCGAAAGTGTCACAGAAGGAACGATCACTAAATGGCTAAAAAAGGTTGGCGAGCAAGTTGCTCTTTATGAGCCTTTATGCGAGGTAGAAACAGATAAAGTTAATGCAGAAGTTCCAGCGACTGTAGCTGGTATAGTGACCGAAATCGCCGTTGAAGAAGGAACAACTATTGCGGTTGGCCATTTAATTTGCTATATCCAAGAAGATGAAGCTATTTCACCTGAATCAATAGATGGTATTGAACAAACTTTAGAAAACCCTGTTCAATCCGAAATAGTCCAGTCTAAAGCCCAGCCAAATGAAAATCAAGGGATAAAACATGCAGGAAAAATTCGCTATTCTCCAGCAGTGATGAGGCTTGCACAAGAAAACAATATTGACTTTACCAGAATAAAAGGAACAGGTTTGGAAGGACGTATTACTAGAAAAGATGTCCTACAATATATTGAAAATAACAATAAGCAGGAAGTATTAAATGATTCACCATCAATGATTGAGTCAGCTGAGTTAACAACTGGATCAAATGTTGATTTTACTTCTCCTATTATACAAACAACTCCTATTTCAAACGGAATTGATCATGGAGATCAAGTAATGAAGGTTAACACTGTAAGGAGAACCATTGCGAAACGAATGGTGCAAAGTAAACATGAGGCTCCTCACGCTTGGTTAACTGTAGAAGCTGATGTAACGGAACTAGTAAATTACCGAAATAGCATCAAGAAAGAACTTATACAAAAAGAAGGATTCAACCTTACCTTTCTACCATTTTTTATTAAAGCGGTCGTTGAATCGATCAAAGAATATCCCATTTTAAATTCAGTATGGGATGAAGATCAAATTATTTTAAAGAAAAATATTAATATCTCGATTGCAGTGGCTACAGAGGATGCTTTATTTGTTCCAGTTATCCATGATGCCGATCAAAAAAGTATTTATGGGCTGGCTAAGCAAATTGATCAATTAGTTAAAAAGACCAAAGCTGGAAAATTAACGATGGATGATATGCAAGGTGGAACCTTTACAGTGAATAATACTGGAGCGATAGGATCTGTTTTATCAGCACCGATAATTAATCATCCCCAAGCAGGGATTATTACGATGGAATCTATTATAAAAAGGCCAGTAGTGATTGAGGATATGCTTGCAATTCGTTCTATGGTAAATCTTTGTATGTCGTTCGATCATCGAATTATAGATGGGTTCATTGCAGGTCGCTTCATTCAGAGTGTAAAATCAAAGCTAGAATCATTAGGGAAAAATAAGGTTTCCATTTATTAGTAGGATTGGTTATATGCAAAAGGATAGCAATTTGTCTGCTATCCTTTTTGTTGTGTTTTAAGCTTTACTTAAATTTTCACTAACTGGTGATTTTTCCTCAACAGATAAAGATTGAGCACTACCTCGTGGAATGATAAACCATGCTGTGATAAGTGCCAAGAAGGAGAGGACAAAGGCTGTCCACATCGTGTTATGAATTGAATTTGCTAAGAAAGTAGCCATCCGATCTAAGATATCTGGAGGAATCAAAGCGGCTTGGTCTCCTTCAAAAACACCTTGAGATTGTTCAATTTGCTGTAGTAATTTTGTAGGTAGCTTACCCTGATTTTGTAGAATAAAGAATTCTACTTGTGGCTTCATATTCATCGTTAAAACAGATCCGAGAATGGTCACACCAAGCGTTGCACCAATACTTCTTGCAAACATTTGGCTTGATGTTGCTAGTCCACGCTGTTCAAAAGTAACAGCACTCTGGACGGCAACAGCAAATGTAGTCATCGCTAATCCAAGTCCACCACCTAAGATGAACATCGAAACAAGAACATAAACATAAGATGTATTGACACCTACTTGTGCAAGCATGAAACCAGAAATTGTCATTAAAGAGGCGCCAAACAAAATCGGTAATCGATAACCATTCTTAAGAATCAGGCGACTTGCAACAATGGAGAAAAGACTCCAACCAATCACTTGGGGAGTGATACTAAGTCCAGCTTGTGTAGCACTTGTTCCGAGAACACCTTGAACATATAACGGAACGAACTGGATAGAGCCAAACATTCCAATCCCCATTAAGAAAGCTGTGAGATTGCTTGAACCAATGATTTTAATCTTAAAAAGGGATAATGGAATAAAAGGTTCTTCTGCTTTTTGTTCCACATAGATAAATAGAACAAGTAAGATAAGTGATAACCCAAAGAATGAATCCGTGATGATATGAAACCAACCGTAACGGCTAACAAGCAATGTACCATAAAGGAACATTACAATACTTGTGGATAGCAAGGTTACGCCAAGAATATCAATTTTATGGGTATGTTTAGTCGTCTTCTGTTTGGGGAGAAAAATCGCAACCAACGTAATGACCAAGATCCCAACTGGGAGGTTTAGATAAAAGAGCCATCTCCAGGAGAAATGATCCACAATAAACCCACCAATAAAAGGACCGATAATTGCTGATAGTCCCCATACGCTTGAAAACAATCCTTGAACCTTTGCTCTCTGTTCTAGTGGGAACATGTCCCCAGCAATTGTCAATGCAAGGGGGAGAACACCACCAGCGCCTAATCCTTGGATTCCTCTAAATAAAACCAATTGAACCATTGTATTTGCTTGTCCACTTAATGCGGAACCTAGCACAAACAATGTCACCGCAATAATAAACATCACCTTACGCCCATACATATCTGCCAATTTACCATAAATCGGCACAGTTGTTGTATTGGTCAACATAAAGGCTGAAAATACCCAGCTATATAATGAAAAACCACCTAAAGCACCAACAATCGTCGGCATTGCTGCATTGACAATGGTGGCCTCCATTGCTGCAAGGAACATGCCAATCATGATTGCAAATGTTAGAATCTTACGCTGATAAGAAGACATAGATAACCTCCATTTCTAAAAGTAAAAATACAATATATTATTATGTGCTTTTTCTGGCTAAACATCAATAATCAAAGGTTTTTAAAACAGCATATCCCATCGTAATAAATTTTATAGATAAAAAAGAAGATTTCCCAAGTAACTGGAAAATCTTTAAACCGACTATGACTCATTAACATATCGTATATGTTTGATGACTTCAAGAAATGTTGGGAGTACTTTATCTACATTACTTTGGAAGTATCGGAACTTAACAATCGTTCCTTGGTTCTTATCGTGTTGATAAAAAAAGAAATCGTTCCTGACCCCATTCTCATTAATTGTTGAAAATAGATATTCATCGAATATCATGAGATTTTTATCTTTTGTGAGAGGTGATCTAACTAATTCCTCTATAGCAAATTCTTCGGCTATTTCTCTATTGACTATGTTAGAATCAATGGGACGTATAGAAATAAATTCAGCAATACTAAACCCAAATTCATTACCATCTTCAAACATATTTTCTTTTAGTATTTTCGGAACATATAAACCATATGAAGTAAATTTAACTTTTTTAAATTCGGCAGGTTCTATTTTTCCCTCAATGGTGATATTAATACTTTTTTCTCCATTGTATGCCGCATAATCAAATAGTTTTTGTTTCATCATTTCATTTTCTGTGTTTTTTTCTTCTATTTTTACTTTCTTTGTTTCTTCTATTGATTCTTTAGGTTTTTGATTTATCTCTTTTTGTTCAAAACTACCATTTTGACAACCAACTAAAAAAATGAAAAATAGAATAAATACTAACTTTTTCACATAAATACCTCCTCTAGAATAATTTACATGTAAAGAAGACCAAGTGTAAAGTGGATCTGGTCTTCTTTCGTTTTGATTATTAAATTAATTATATGTTTCTACGTGAAAATGATCATCGTGAACACCACTAGTATCCACTACAATTTTTGAACTACTTACTCCATGATTTGTTTTGAAAATGACTTTTTGTACATTTGAATGTGCTACGGCAACTTCAAGAAACGTCTTTTCCTCAGTGGTTGTCATTGGCGCATTTCGAATATCAATGATTTTTCCGTTCATATGAGTTTGGTGTTCGGGTGTATCAGCCCCCCTAACCATACTCTTTGTTCTGTCTACTATATAAAGGGGGTTGGAAATTAAAAATAACAACCATGGATTGAAAAAAATAAAAAAATCTGATTCAGAAGTTTCCAAATCAGATTTAAATTATAATAAAGTAGGTCTTATTTGTGTGCAAATGTCTTTACATAATTCTATGGTGAAACGTTTATCAACGTTTACCAAAGGTATGATAATTGCTAATTAAAGTTAAATATATAGAAGGATTTTATTTATTTTATAAGAATACATGAATATACTGGTAAAAGAGGTGATCTTAAATAATGAGAAATTTTATTGTTAAAGGTTTATTAGGATTTTTATGGAGTGCTTTGTTAAGTATCATCACAATGCTAGTCATATGGATTATTTTCAAAGATAAGAAGGACATTGGAACAATTGCCATGTACTTTTTTTATACTTCCTTTATTTATTTGGCTATTGGAATAGCAAATACAATAGGAACCTATAGAGCAAGAGGGGATTTTAATTACCAACAAGCTAGAACGATTTCGAGCCAATCAGGCCTTGAACGGTCAAGAGAAGATATATTAGCAATAAGTAAATTCTATCGTTTATCTTCCATAATGTATACTGTTGGCTTAATTTTATTTTTAACTAGTTATTTTATCCTATCTGGGTATGAACCAAACTTGTCAAAACTAAAACCACCATTGCCAACAGTTACGGTTAATGAAAGGGAAATACCTGTGACACTAAGAGATTATTCAGTTCGCCAATATGGGATGGAATATCGTAATGTAGAACTTTCAACAGAAGAGATAGCTAAAAGTATAATTCCAACGAAAGTTGATCCTCATTCCAAATTAGTTGTTAAATTCAATGAAGAACCAAAGCGGATTTTTATAGGTCAATTAAATCAACCTTTTGGATTAGATAGAATGGTTGAAAATATGGTGTTTCTTCCAAAAGAAGAAGGAAAATTTATTTACGAACTCCATGTAGAATGGGACAAAAAGAATGCCAATTATGTTCTTGTTGTTCAAATAGATAGTAGTAAATAATAGGACTTGGAAAGGATCCAAGCCCTTGAAAAATTAACCAGCTGCACGACAATTTCCATCAGATGTACAGAATTGGTAGCCCGGTAAGGTTGAACTATCTGTGTAATAAATCAAATTTGAATCAACTTCAAATAGATAGAGACTACTAATGTTACCGTAACCTTTAATAGCCCCTTCAGTACAATAGTCTGTGATTGCTCCTCCAAAATGAGGCCAGCCTCCACAAATAAATCGTTCTCCACAATCACATTGGTACCAACCTACTAAAGAATCGATTTCTTGACCAGTATCAGCATCAACCACAGAACAGTCTCCTCTTGACAACATTTTGTGATTTCCATAGATAGGACATGGTGCAATAGCCATTTTAGATCATCCTTTCCCTTTTTATTTTCCAACAGAAGGAGTATAAAGAGTAATGGTTCACCCCTAACCATACTCTTTGTTCTGTCTATTATATAAAGGGGGTTGGAAATTAAAAATAACAACCATGGATTGAAAAAAATAAAAAAATCTGATTCAGAAGTTTCCAAATCAGATTTAAATTATAATAAAGTAGGTCTTATCTGTGTGCAAATGTCTTTACATAATTCTACGGTGAAATTCTTCAAAGTCGGGCACCTCATCTAACTTATATTTTTTTGCTGTTAAAAAAATCTTCAAAAATAGTTCTTGTCGAAGATCTTCTCTATCGTTATAATTGGCTTGGTTTAATAAACGATTGACTTTTGGCTCTAATTGATGAATAAATTTGATTAAAGACGAATCGTTTCCATCTTGGACTTCTCTTATCAATTGATATAACTCGCTCAAACTATTCACCTACCCGATGTATATTCCCGGATAGCTTGTCCCAGTTGATCGATACTTTGTCTTAAGGTATCAATTTTCTTTTCAAACCGTATTAACAAATAAATAGCGATTACGATAGGGAAGCCAACATTGCCAATAGCATTATACCATTCGCTTGCTTCGTTCATGTTCTCACCCCCATGGCTTTTCTAATCTTTTCTAATGCAGTCTTTCTTGTTTTGGAAACAGCTTGTTGGGATACATTTAGCACCATTGCAATCTCGACATCTTTTAGCAATTTGACAAAGGAGAGGTAAAGGATTTTTTGTTGATGATTCGTAAGCTGTTTAAAAGCTTGATATAGCTGATCGTCGGATAAATAGGAATCCAACGAATCTAACCCATCTATACCTTCTAAACGAATAGTTTCTGTATCTGCAATCGTATCAAGTAATGTGGTTTCACGATCATTACCGATAGGTTGTTCAAGGATCAATGCTTCCCTTTTATGGTGTTGGGACCGTTTTTTACTAAATGTGATGGCTTCGAAATATAGAATCTGATTAAGATAAGCCTTAAAACGATATTCGAAATAAAATTCTTTAAACAATTGATTCAGCGATTCTGTATAGTATTTGTCGTTGAAGAGAGATAAAACAAAAACATTCAGATGAATTTCTTCTTCAAGAAAACGTGAAAAGAGATGATTTTGGTTGAATTCTGGATTTTTTATTAGATAATAGTCTAGTTTTTGTTTTAAAAAGGGAAAACGATTTAACTTGAAAAACTTCTTTTTCATGTTAATTTCTTTCGCTTCTAAGTATTCATGGTAAATCTTAATTCCAATCGCTTCGATATCAGATGCAATGAATATGGGATTGTTATTGTCCGAAGGGATAGGTTGAATTTGATTAAAATACACTAACTCTTCAATGTCTACAAAATCTTTTATTGGTAATTCTGGATGGGAAAAATATCCTTTAATTGTATAAAAATCCTTTTTCATATTCATTTCACCTCCAATATAAGGGAAAATATCCTTTTATTTATTTCTATCATAGATGTTTATATATATTAAAGAGTCATTAGAATGAAAAAAAAACAACCATTCGTCTAACAAATTTGAAAAAACAATTCTATTTTACATTGTCAGAGGAAGTAGGGAAAAATATTTATGGGAATACAAAAAATGGAATATTATAAGATTGTTGTTGGATACTAGCAAATCTTAGATTTTGGAAAATATTTATCAGAATGATAAGGATTCAAAGGTGAACAGAATCTCAAAATTAACAAACTGGACATAAATAAAGATGTCCAGTTAGCTAACATAGTTGGGTATAATTTTCCGATAAAAACTTCAGTCCAATTTTGAATATTGAAATGAAGTTTCTAAACGATCAAAATTATTTATTAACTTAAACTAGTAAATCCACCGCGGCTAGTGGTATTTGATCCATTTTTGTCAACTGGGGAGGAAAATACTCCTAAATAATTTGAAATATCTGTTTCGTACTGATATATTTCAGAACCAGTGTAATAATTTCCACTACTCCATGCAATGGTTTGCCATTCTTTTGTAACCCCCCACCTATTATGCATATATTCTACAACACTTTTACTTCCATAAATTCCGGTAGACCACTTATAACCGTTCATATTATAAAATTCATTCATTGCATCTGATATCCCATGAAAATAGTTGTCTACATTAGTTAGATAATTATTCATATCAGTATCAACAGCAAAATAAATGTTCCGTCCATCTTAAATTATCCTTTCCTTTTTTATAATTGAACAGATGGAATGTCCATTATGACGTAATCAACGATAAATTAATAGCAACTGTTGGTGCACAGATTTCACCAATTGTATGAGTAAAATTATTGTGGGAGGAAAAACAACCTTATAAGGCAGATAATGGAATCTGCTTGAATAAGAAGAATATTAAGCAGAAAGATGTAAGCAAAAAAATATGGAAAAGAGGGTCTCTCCTTG